>JBBSPH010000189.1:0-5333 GCA_038258985.1 Flavobacteriales bacterium | reverse complement strand
GGGCTTGTACATATAAAAAGACTTGGTATATTTGCACCCGATTAAAAAATGAGGCAATAAGCCTTTTATTTATACAGATACAGACTTAAAGCTATGGCACAAAAGAGAACATATCAACCAAGTAAGAGAAAGAGAAGAAACAAACACGGTTTCAGAGAGCGTATGGCGTCAGCAAACGGTCGTAAAGTTCTTGCTCGTCGTAGAGCAAAAGGACGTAAGAAGCTATCTGTTTCAACTGAGAGAAGACATAAGAGATAATGACTCTTTCCCAATAGATTCAAGGCGTTACTTTTATAGAAGTAACGCCTTTTTTTATGCCCATAAATCACGATATAAAGTACCACCCAGAAAAACAACATCATGCCGAAAAGAACTGACATCAAATCTGTACTGCTCATAGGTAGCGGCCCGATCATCATAGGCCAGGCCTGTGAATTTGACTATGCTGGATCGCAATCCTTGAGATCCTTGCGTGAGGAAGGAATCGAGACCATCCTGATCAATTCAAATCCCGCCACCATCATGACAGATCCATCGATGGCAGACCACGTGTACTTGTTGCCATTGACGACTAATTCCATCAAACAGATATTGAAGGAGCACCCGCAGATTGATGCAGTGCTGCCTACCATGGGTGGACAAACAGCACTCAATTTGTGTATAGAGGCCCAGGAAAAAGGCATCTGGGAAGACTACAATGTAGATTTGATAGGCGTAGATACAGATGCCATCAACATCACTGAAGACAGAGAGAAGTTCAGGAACTTGATGGAAAAGATAGGAATAGGCATGGCTCCACAAGCCACTGCTACCTCTTTCTTGAAAGGAAAGGAAATCGCGCAGGAATTTGGTTTCCCTTTGTGTATACGTTCTTCATTTACACTGGGTGGTGCAGGTGCAGCCATTGTCTATAAAGAAGAGGACTACGACGAGTTATTAACCATGGGTCTCGAGGTATCGCCTATTCATGAGGTGATGATTGATAAGGCACTGTTGGGCTGGAAGGAATATGAGTTGGAATTATTGCGTGATAAGAATGATAATGTCGTCATTATCTGTACGATAGAAAATATGGATCCCATGGGAATCCATACGGGAGATTCCATTACGGTGGCACCTGCCATGACTTTATCAGACAGGACCTACCAGAAAATGCGCGATATGGCAATCCATATGATGCGCAGTATAGGTGAGTTTGAAGGCGGTTGTAACGTGCAATTTGCAGTTAGTCCTGATGAAAAGGAAGACATCATTGCGATTGAGATCAATCCGCGGGTGTCTAGATCTTCTGCACTAGCTAGCAAGGCCACGGGTTATCCTATTGCTAAAGTTGCTACTAAACTCGCTTTGGGCTATTCACTGGATGAATTGAACAATCAAATTACTGGGAATACATCGGCGCTTTTTGAGCCAACTCTAGATTATGTTATCGTAAAAATTCCGCGTTGGAACTTTGACAAATTTGAAGGATCTGACCGTACCTTGGGACTGCAAATGAAAGCAGTAGGCGAGGTGATGGGAATAGGAAGATCATTCCAAGAAGCGCTGCACAAGGCCACACAATCGCTGGAGATCAAACGTAATGGTCTGGGCGCGGACGGTAAAGGCTATACCGATTATAACCAAGTAATTGATAAGTTAACCCACGCCAGTTGGGACCGTGTTTTTGCCCTGTACGACGCGATTGCCATGGGTATTTCCCTTTCAAGAATCCACGAGATCACGCGCATCGACATGTGGTACTTGCACCAGTTCCATGAGTTGCACGAACTAGAAAAGGAAATAGGGAAATTTGATGTGAGTTCGCTTTCGCGAAAGCTGCTCCTAGAAGCAAAACAAAAAGGTTTTGCAGATCGTCAGATAGCACACATGCTGGGATGTCTGGAATCTGAGGTCTATAATAAGCGTGATGAGATGAACATCAACCGCGTTTACAAATTAGTAGACACGTGTGCTGCAGAGTTTGCTGCAGATACACCCTACTATTACAGTACGTTTGAAGCAGACATTGAAACAGCTGACGGGAAGCGATTTACGCAGAACGAAAGCATTGTTAGCGATAAGAAAAGGGTTGTCGTACTGGGTTCTGGACCCAACCGTATAGGTCAAGGGATAGAATTTGATTATTGTTGCGTGCATGGAGTCTACGCTGCCCAGGAATGTGGTTATGAAGCCATCATGATCAACTGCAATCCAGAAACAGTTTCCACAGACTTTGACACCGCAGACAAGCTTTATTTTGAGCCCGTTTTCTGGGAACATATTTATGACATCATACGTCACGAAAAGCCAGAAGGCGTAATCGTACAGTTGGGCGGACAAACGGCCTTAAAACTAGCCGAAAAACTACACCGTTACGGCATCAAAATCATTGGAACCAGCTATGATGCGCTGGATCTAGCGGAGGATCGTGGCCGTTTTTCAAAATTATTGCAGGAAATCAATATTCCTTACCCGCCATTTGATATTGCCACGACACCGGACGAGGCTTTAAAAGTAGCGGACAAGCTGGACTTCCCGATTCTGGTGCGTCCATCCTACGTCTTGGGAGGTCAGGGGATGAAGATCGTGATCAACAAACAGGAATTGGAAGAGCATGTTGTGGATATCTTGAGAAAGATTCCAAACAACGTTTTATTACTTGACCATTACTTGGACGGAGCCATAGAAGCAGAGGCAGATGCCATTTGCGACGGTGAGAATGTGTATATCATCGGGATCATGGAACATATCGAACCATGCGGTGTACATTCAGGAGATTCTAATGCCTTGTTGCCACCATTCACGCTAGGAGATCTGGTGATGCAACAAATAAAGGATCACACTAAGAAGATTGCATTGACGCTCAAAACTGTTGGTTTAATAAACATTCAGTTTGCGATCAAGGACGATGTAGTATATATCATAGAGGCAAATCCGCGAGCGTCTAGGACCGTTCCATTTATTGCAAAAGCTTATGGCGAGCCTTATGTAAACTATGCGACCAAAGTCATGCTAGGCCACAATAAAGTAACCGACTTTGATTTCAAACCAGAATTGAAGGGTTATGCGATCAAACAACCTGTTTTCTCCTTCAACAAATTCCCTAATGTCGATAAGCGATTAGGACCAGAAATGAAATCTACAGGAGAAAGCATCCTGTTTATTGATAGCCTGAAAGACGATGCCTTTTATGAGTTGTATGCGAGACGTAGGATGTATTTGAGTAAGTAGATCGTTTATTAAATCGATTTAATATTAAAATATCTTATTTTTGAGACATATTCAAAATAAACCATTAATATTGGTTATATTTGTGTCTCAAAAATAAGACTTATGAGTTTTTATAAGGAAATTTCCTCGATTTATAATATTCTTGGTATTAGTAATAATCGAAGTTTAAATCACCTTATTGATGATAAAAAAGAACAGTTGTCCATTAACTCAGACAGGCAGCTATCCACTTTATTGGGTATCAATATAGATACTTTAAATAGAATTTTGAATGGCGAAAATCAGAAAGTAGATCTGATATCAATCATCAAAATTAGTACTTTTTTAGAGTTGGAAATACAAGACACTATCAATGTCTACCTCTCAACACTTAAACCTGATGCTTTAGCCGAAATAGAAGAAACTAAGAAAGCTAATTTTATAGTTAAAAACTTTGATCTGGATGGCTTGAAAAAAATTGGTTTCATCAAAAAGAAAACTGATTTTAAGCATATCGAAGAAAGGATTACAGATTTTTTTGATATTAAATCTGTCTTCGATTATGTAGATGAGGTCGCTGTCCCTCTTTTTAGCAAAGGCAAAAAGTCTTCTAGTGATCTAATGAATGATTTTTGGATTAAGTCAGCATACAGTCAACTAGAAAAGATTGATAATCCCAATGATTTTAATCATATAGACTTCAAAAAACTTGTTACTAAAATAAGACCTTATAGTCGACTTGAAACTGTAGGCTTTCATACGGTTATTCGAGCTTTATATGTCGTAGGCGTGACGGTTATAATTCAAAAGTATGTTTCGAAAACTTCTGTAAAGGGCGCAACATTTATAGTCAAAGGAAAACCTTGTATTGTTATCACAGATTATTACGGGAAATATGATATGATGTGGTTCACACTTTTTCATGAGTTATGCCATATATATTATGATCTTGAAGATCTAAAACTGAATAAATTTCATTTATCAGGTTCGCCTGATTTACTTTTGTTAAATGAAGACAGAGCAAATCTTTTTGCTCGAACCATGCTATTCTCTGATGAGAAGCTAAGCTATATTTCATCAAATATAAATAATCCCCATGCTGTTTCGATTTATGCTGAGGAACATGGAGTACATCCTTCGATAATTTATGGGTTTTACATTTACGATCAACCTGAAAATATTAAAGGGAAGCTGTACAGAAAATTTAGCAAATACCTGATCAGCTCTGATGTCGCTTTAAAATCGCTGAAGAGTAACATATGGATGTCCCAAAACCCGAAAGAGGAAATAAAAAATATAATCGAAAAAATATCAAGTTAAGTCATGGCAAAGAAAAAGACAACTAGAGAGGATAATCTCAATATCGAGGATATCAAAAGGTTAGCAGCGGAAGCCGACAAAAATAAAAATTTCCAACTTGGGTTTGAAGACGAATTCGATGATGATATTTTACAAATTGATATAATTGATGATATTCAAAATCCAGAAAAATCCTATAAAGTGTATTATGCTATAGAGGGTATTTTACGAACCCATTTACCAAAAGGAGATACATATCAGGATGTTAGAAAATTTGTTCGGGAAGAGAAGATCATCTTTTTGACAGGTGGGAAAAAGAAAGATATAAATGGGGTTAGAGGAGCTGATAGTAGACAAGCATTCATTTCTACCCATTTAGAAGTGGCACTAAATTCTTTATTAAGATGGGTTCAAGAAGGAGGAAATACCTTCGATTTGTTTATGGCATTCAGAAAACTGAATATTGAAAGAGGTTATTTCACAGAAGGGGAGCTATCCGAATATGATCAAACAATAATTAAAGTTGCAAAAAGAGATCAAAAAGACTAAATCAATCCTATTGAATTAGTTATCTACTAATCAATAAAACATTATAATCTTTCATTTGCTCCACAAACTCATCTGCGCTAAAGTTGGTCGCTTTCATTTCCCGCGCACTATTTCGCTTGATGTCCTTACGCCTAATTTCCCTTGCAAAACGTCGTATATGTTTTTCCTCGCTCAGTTTTAATCCAGGAACCGCCACGGTTTTGCCGTTTTCATCCTTGGCGACCATAGTGACATAGCTGGAGTTACAATGTTTACTAGCGCCCGACTTGATATCCTCTGCATCAACTCGTATG
>JBBSPH010000188.1:0-5373 GCA_038258985.1 Flavobacteriales bacterium | reverse complement strand
ATTCTTGCTTCCAGCGGATTTTACATGATGTTGCATGTTTTTGACTTGAAGACTCATTTCAGGCCCGCAGGATCGGAAGTTGAAGGTCCACCTCCGCATGTTGCAGTGCACGTGGATACATTGATTTCAAAGGCAGCTACTATCATTGATGGATTTGATTTTCATTATCTCGACTTTCCTAGAAATAAAACAGATTACATTCGCGTCACCGGCAAATCTAAAGCATGGCTCTTCGGAGATTACAACAATGCTGTTTCTTTTGATTATACAACTGGTGAAGTGAAGGAAGTTTTCCGCGAAAAGCAATTAACTGCTCGAGAGAAGTTTGCGTACGCCCTATACACATTGCACTACGGTCAATATGGTGGTAAGACTATCAAGTTGCTTTATTCATTCTTTGCATTAGCAAGTGCATTGTTGACTATTACGGGGGTGATTCTATTCTATAAAAAACGCCTTTTGAAAAAAGCCCATGAGATTAAAAAGTCCATTGCTGTCGACAAAACGGTTTGACGGTTTGCTTTTAGCCCTTGTTGGCAAAAGGTATCTTATTTAAGGGGATCTCAAAAACCTCCTATATCCTTCTCCAATTGGAAAAGGGAAGGGATGAGGTCAATAAAAAAATAGTTTTTAGAGATGCCCTTAAGATAGATTTCTACTTTATCGTTCATGCTGATTCCAGTGCTCACGTGCTACTGGCAAGTACTGCACCGCTTTCGGTCAATCGATTTTTTAAGGGAAATCTCTACTCGCTGACTTTGAACCCTCCGGAAAAAAACGAAAACAAAAAAGGGACATACAAATCCGAAGGTTGGGTAGTTCAAAACCCAATTTACACCAACCAAAACTTTTTCCCTGTGCCATTGGAACGCTATTTACGTACGGTTGGAGAACGACAAATTCCAATTTTAAGGGATTCATTTTATGCGACTACAAACAACCCCAATACAAAGCAGAATATTTGGAAGAACTTTTGCAACGCTATTCCAACCAAATCACCGTGGGGTTGGACGCTGCAAAAAACGCCTAATGGAAACCATATCGTGGAAAACAGGCCTTGATTATTTGCTACTTCCTTTAACAACGAATTAAAGCGGAGGCAATTGGGAGAATTTTTTAACAAGCTCTTATTGCAAATCCTGTAGGTATCTTTAGCTTTAAGGACAAGGATAAATGACAAAGTAAACAGCCCTACTGTTTTGGAAATACTAACAACGACCTAATCGCTTCTATAAACACAACTAGCAATTATGAAAAATTCGCGCAGAAAATTTCTTACCACCCTCGGTGGATCAGTAGCCGCCCTAACAATACCCGCGCAGGCAGGGACAGTGGATAATGTGATACGGAAGCAGTTGGTTTCCAGCACAGTGATTAGCTCCAACGATAAAATCCGCATCGGGTTGATTGGATGCGGCATAATTGGGCACTACGATACCGACACTGCTTTAAGGGTAGCGGGCGTGGAATTGGCTGCTGTGTGTGATCTCTACACCGGCCGGCTCGAACGCGCAAAAGAAAAATGGGGCAACCAGTTGTTCATTACAAAGGATTACCGTGAACTGCTGGCAAAGAAAGATATTGATGCGGTGCTGATTTGTACACCGGATCATTGGCACCAGAAAATTGCTATCGATGCCATGAATGCAGGTAAGCATGTGTACTGTGAAAAACCGATGGTGCAAAAAATTGAGGAAGGAGCCGCCATCATTGCCACCCAGGAAAAAACAGGCAAAGTGTTCCAGGTAGGCAGCCAGCGGGCCAGTAGCGTTGCCATCCTGGAAGCCAAAAAATATTTTGAAAAAGGCGTTATTGGCGAACTTACCTATGTGGAAGCCTATTGCGACCGTTCCGATGCCAAAGGCGCCTGGCAATATTCTATTCCCACAGATGCTTCCCCGGAAACCATCGATTTTGATACCTTTCTGGGGCATGCTCCCAAAGTAGCATTCGACCCAGTGCGTTTTTTCAGGTGGCGCAATTACAGTGATTATGGCACCGGCTCGGCAGGCGACTTGATTGTTCACCTGCTCACCAGTTTGCATACCATCACCAGTTCTCCCGGTCCCAATAAAATAGTAGCCCTCGGGGAAGTTAATTACTGGAAGGATGGCCGGGATGCATATGATCTTATCAACTCCTTTATGACGTACCCGAAAACAGCTACCCTTCCTTCCTTTCAGCTGTACACCCGTATCAATCTTTCCAGCGGGGAAGGAAAGGGGGGATTTGGTATTAAATTGGTGGGCACGGATGGGGCCATCGATATTGGCTGGAACGATTTTAAAATTACTACCTTAAAAAGAAGCGCCGCTCCTGGCTTTGGCGGCTATGATTCATTTGACAGTTTTTCTGCCCAACAAAAGGAAGCATATAAAAAATGGTATGCTACTACCTATGGTAACGCAAAGGGTGGTTACGAAATGGGAACTCCGATTGAATTTACTCCACCAGCAAATTATGACGACCGTTTTGATCATATGGTTACCTTTTTCAATGGTGTTAGAACGGGTTCAGCCATTGCCGAAGATGCCGTGTTTGGACTAAGAGCGGCCGGGCCATCCATTGCCTGTAATATCAGCGCAGCGCAAAATAAGGCACTGAACTGGGATGCTGTTAAGATGAAAATTATTTAAAAAAGCCGGAGACTTCCATGCACTAACAACCGGGCATTCATGAAATTTCAACAGCATACCCGGCATCAAGAAGAAAGCTCATCGAGCAGTCCGGCACATTATTGGGAACAGCTTTGCTATTCGATAGCATTGGCAATAACCTTAAGGCAGGCGCTGTTAAGCAAGCAGAAGAAGTGGGCATTGGATCGTGGAGCCACAGCGCTAAGGGGTTGCCGATATACCAATATAATGTCGAAGTGGGGTCTGAGCAAAGCCGACCCCACGTTGGGCAGACACTGAGACTCCCTGTCACTTCAGCAAAATGTTTTACCTGAAAAGTAATCACACTCCATAAATTCCCAAAGAAAAAATAGTGATTGATAAAATGAATTGTAAACCTCTATATCTTCAAATGAAAAAAGTAATTATAATTGAAACATTTCGCTAACTATAACTCTAAATAGTGATGGAACCATCTAGTGATTTTTCATCTGGTCCTTATAAGGATAGCACAACAAACTTGATTTACAACTTGCTTTTTTGTGACAATCTTGAACTGTATAAAGCAAACAGTAACCCGCCCATTACATATCCTTTTGATGTCCTATTTTCAGAAACGAGCACTATCATAGACTTGCAAAAAATTATAGATGGCAATAATTCTGACTCAAGAGTAAAAATTCTTGCCTATAACAGACAACTCGAAAGTGGACACAAACCTGACACTATAGAACTGCTCGCTGTACTAGTTGAAGTCGGGCTTGACGATGGACTTGACGTGTTAGCATCGTTCAGTGATGGGACTGCTCGATACATTAATCAAACAGGAAAAATGTTGATTTGGGAAACTACTACTGACGAAAAATGTAATGGGTTGACGAACGACTTGTTCGCAAAGAGCAGAGACATAATAAGACAAATCGGACCTTGGGAAAAACCAAGAAGACCGCATCCGGCAAAAGACAATGTTAGGATTACCTTCCTTGTTTCTGATGGACTTTATTTTGGCGAAGGACCAATGAGCGTTTTATTTAATGACCCGTTAGCAAGTCCAGCATTAACAGCCGCAACAGACCTATTGCAATATCTGACGGAGAAGTCATCATAAGGCATGAAACAAAAACATAAACAAACGCGTCACTTCACCTCAACAACCGAAACACCATATCCCGCAAAAATGCCAACACCATTTTTTATATTACTATACACTTGGGCAGGCTGTGAGAAGGGATCAAGATCGCCTCTATCCTGTATTTTCTTAGTTCTAAAATAGTTGTAATACTCCTCACTTACACTCAGCAAAACAACCCTTGTACGCGTGGCTCCACGCCCACTATAAGGTCGAAGTCGGAATACGTACGCTTGCCCATCAAAAAGATCATCCTGAAAAAAAACCTCATTGCTACGGGGAATATAATCATCATCAAAAAAACCATCATCAGAATTTTCCTGATATTTTGGATCCAAAGGTAGGAAGGAGCCCTCACGCTCATAGTAAGTCGTGTCGTTCGTTCCATTATAGTTACGTACCTCGTAACCTGTTTCAATGATTTTTATACTATAATAATTTTTTTCAACTGAAGGGTCGGAAAATTTAATACCCACATTAGCGTAAGGCACATTACCATCGACACTATCAACTTGCACAGAGGAAATGGCAACTACCTTTGGCACCCTACTCGTTGCTGAAAATTTTTCTCCCTTTATCTCTGCGATAATAGAATACGTTTCATCCTCTTGCGGAACAAGTTTCCCTTTGTAAGCATAATCAGATGTTGATGAAAGGGACAACGTTTCAATCGTTTCACCATTCTTATTGTATATGGTTACAAGGGCATCTGTAATGGGTTGATAGTAATATTTATCCGATAGCACATCATTGCTCTCAGTAAGGCTTACCCGCCACGTGCTATCGGGAGTAAAGATGGCATTGAGAACAGCTGTGGGTTTTCGTGATGCCACATCAATTTCCACTACGTTTGAGCATCCCATGCCGAGTAGAGCCATATAAAGGAGGTATGAATATTTCTTCATGATGACATCAAAATTTAAAACTGTAAGAAAAGGATGGCAGTATAGGAAACAGGGAATACTCAAAAAATTTGCTCTGCCCCTGTTTGTTCTTTCCTAAATCTATAAAGAATGGATTTAACCGGTTGTACACATTGTAAATTCCTATCGTCCATTTGCGTTCGCCCCATTTCTTTTCCTTTATCCAACTAAAACTAACATCAAGTCGATGATAGGCGCGCATGCGGTACGAATTTCTATCGCCATAATAGGTAATACCTCTGTCGTACGGATATGAACCCAACGTCTTTACTGATTCATAATTTGCCGTAGGAAGTGTGATGGTATTGCCCGATCCATACACCCAAACAAAAGAAAAATCCCTGCGCTTGTCCCAATTGTAGGAAACGGCAAGACTTATATCGTGTCGTCTGTCAAACTTATAAGGAAATTCTTTTCCGAAGTTCAGTTCATCAAACTGCCGTGTCGACTTCGACAGTGTATAACCCAACCAGCCTGATACATTGCCGGTTTTTTTCTGCAAGAGCACTTCGAGTCCATAACTTTTTCCGTGGCCGTTGGTGGCAACATTGTCTTGCCAATCGGTTTCTACATTGAGGTAGCTCGCGCCATCTCTATACTCAATTAGGTTTTCCATGTTCTTGTAATACCCTTCCACACTAAACTCATATTTCGATTGAATGGTCTTGGCAATGCCAATTGCATATTGATCCGACTGCTGAGGTTT
>JBBSPH010000187.1:0-5373 GCA_038258985.1 Flavobacteriales bacterium | reverse complement strand
ATTATCGAGCATGGGATGCAGGAGGTGATTGAAGATGTTTTCAAAGAGATACAGCGCAGCAACATGAGCAAGCTGGGAGCAGACGGTAATCCTATCTACCGGGAAGATGGGAAGGTTTTAAAGGGGCCTAATTATTTTAAACCAGACTTCGGAAAGATTATTAAAAACGCACTGTCCCATGACGAATGAACAAATACTAGCCGCTGAATTGCCACCCATTGAAAAGTCAGATTTCAAAAAACACCCTAGACGGTATTTGAACAAGAATCTAATTGCCAAAACGCTTTTTTTCTTTCCAACCCTTATAGTTTTGATCGTTCTTTATTTTGTTCTGGATCATGAATGGGTGGTTTGGTCGCTAGCCGGCAGTTGGATAATCTTGCTTATTACGGTTCTCTATAGTTCTTACAAGGAATACTTCGTGAAAGGTTATGTGTTGCGAGAGCAGGACATCACCTATAGACGCGGTTGGATTTTCCATCATGAAACCACCGTACCTTTCAATCGCATTCAGCATACAGAGATAAAGGACGGGCCAATAGATCGTCTGTTCAATCTTTGCCAGTTAGAAATCTATACCGCTGGCGGGAGCTCTTCTGACCTCAGCCTATCAGGCCTGGATCCACAGGATGCGGCACGATTGAAGGAATTTATCTCCAGTAAGACAGCTACCTATGCTTGATCTATCTACACCGAGAAGACAAAGTAAGTTGAGCATTTTACTTTATGTATTCAAAAATATAAAGGGGCTAATTCTTTTCTTCCTTTACGCCATTTTTGGGATAGGCGAGTTGACAGATTATCGCATCGTGCTCGGTTTATCGCTTGCGTTTCTTATGATAGGCGTGATTGCTCCTTTTTTAAATTACTACTATTTTACATTTCAAGTAGTGGGAGATGAACTTATCATTCAGAAAGGAGTATTACAAAAAGAAAGAAAGGCGATTCCACTTGAGCGTATCCAATCAGTTAACATCACGCAGAACCTGGTACAACGTATTCTGCAATTGGTCGCGGTAGAACTTGAAACAGCTGGCTCAAAGGCAAAGGAACTGGAAATCCCTGGATTGAATCGCGAGTTTGCAGAATCCTTTAAAAACTTATTGCAGGAACATACCGTTAGCATTGAGGATGTATCGACAGATATAGAGCACCCAGCCGATCTAGAATCAGGAAATGCTAGCGCTCAAAGTGATCGACAAGAATTACTAGAATTAAATTTTATCGACCTGCTCAAAGTTGCGTTAACCCAAAACCATTTGCGTAGTGGTTTTCTGGCGCTGGGTGTAGTCGTGGGGTTTTGGTATAAAATCCAAGACATAGTAGAAAGATTCTACGGTGATATTTTTGAAAATTTTGAATGGGAGGATGCGGTATCCTATGCTTCTATCAGTTTAATTGGTATGGCCACAGCGATCTTTATTGTGGTGGCGTTATTGGTAAGTTTAGTTACCACAGTCAATAAATATTACGGGTTCTCCCTGCGCAAATCTGGGAATTATCTAGAATTGGAGATGGGCTTATTGAATAGGCGAGAAGTGAAGATTCCTTTAAAAAAGGTACAACTTATTGAATTTAAGAGCAACCCGTTACGACGGCTCCTGCGTTACCAAACGGCAACCATATTCCAAGCACAGTCAGATGGTGCTGGCACAACTAGGGTTGAGGTTCCTGCCTGTAGTCCAGCTATCATGCGCCAGTTGCAACACATTATTTTTGCGCAACAACCATCCGAAGAGCTCAATACAATACCGTCCATTGCATCGTCACATGCTCGGTTGCGGTTTTATGTTTTGGCCCTGCCGATACTGTCAAGTGCGGCTGTTTTTGTTTATTTCGGGTGGTATGTGCCTGCCGTACTGATGGTGCTAGTAATCGCTTGGAGTTGTTTCAATGCCTTCAAGGACGGTCAGCGTACAGCCATCCAGACAGACAACTCAATGATCATTCTTAAAAAGGGATGGCTTTTTCCAATTAAGGTGATCATGCCGGTTTATAAAATGCAAGCGATAGAAAAATGGCGCAGTATATTTTTAAAGCGTCGCCGCCAGACCCATATTCAGTTGCATACAGCGGCAGGATCTAGAGGATTGCGTTATTTCAAGGAAGATCAAATCGCGCAAGTCTACAACCAGATCAATAACCAGGTGATTACTTCCAACCGCGGCTGGATGTAGTTAGTAGAATCGAGTATCCGTAATCTGCGTTATTTTCCAGGTTTTATCCAGCCAGACTAGCGTAAAAACATTTGTACCATGGTGTGTTATATTACCATTGACAAGAAACTCATAGTGCGCATGCACGCTGGTGATACCGTCAGATTCTAGGATTTCTACTCCGGTGAGGGTTTCCTTAAAATCAACATCTGCTGGGATAGTGGCTATTGCGGTTAAGAAATCGCTGATTGAACTGACACTAATAGTCTGTTTGCCGTCCCGCATGCTTACCGATTGTAGGTTGGCTCCGCTGGAGAATTGGCCACGCATCGCGGTAGTGTCCTGTTCATGAAAATGAACAAAGAATTTCTCCACAGCTTTGGTTGCAGGTTCTCGGTCAAGTAGGACTGTTGTGCTGGTAGTTGCTGTAATCTGTTGGGAGTTCGCTTTCGCGAAAGCGAACACTCCCAACGCTAAAAGGACATATTTCCACATTTGTGCATCATTTAAGGCTCGTTTAATATTACTACTTTTACCGTTCAAACCGAAGTTATGTCTACCGCCAAAAAAGAATATAAACGCATCACTGTCAAATCTTTGACGGAGATGAAAGCCAATCATCAAAAGATCAGTATGTTGACCGCGTATGATTATACGATGGCTAAAATTATTGATAGCGCTGGAATCGATGTGATCCTTGTGGGCGATAGTGCGAGTAACGTGATGGCGGGTCATGAAACGACATTACCCATTACACTGGACCAGATGATTTATCACGCGAGCAGCGTCGTACGTGGTACGGAGCGGGCACTTGTGGTGGTTGATTTGCCCTTTGGTAGTTACCAGAGCGACCCTAAGGAGGCCTTGAGGTCTGCGATTAGAATCATGAAAGAAAGCGGCGGACATACCGTAAAATTAGAAGGTGGTAGTGAGGTAAAGGAATCCATCAAACGCATATTGAATGCAGGTATTCCTGTTATGGGACATCTAGGGCTCACGCCACAATCGATCTACAAATTCGGGACATACACTGTTCGTGCAAAGGAAGATGAGGAAGCTGCCAAACTCAAAAAAGATGCGCTGGACATGGAGCGCTGGGGATGTTTCGCAATCGTATTGGAAAAAGTGCCTGCGGCGCTAGCGCAAGAAGTAGCAGAAAGTCTCACGATTCCAGTTATAGGTATAGGTGCCGGTGGTGGCGTGGATGGACAGGTGCTGGTTTCCCACGATATGTTCGGGATGACGTATGAGTTCCAACCTAGATTCCTGCGACGTTACATGAATCTTTACGACGACATGGGCAAAGCGGTGGCCCAGTATAATGACGATGTAAAGAGCAGCGATTTCCCTAATGAATCGGAACAGTACTAATCCTCGTTTAGAGCTGCCTTGTTATAAATATTGTTGAGGACGCCTAAATCAACAGGGTTGGTGATGGTCTGCTCGACATCATGCATCAGCAGTTTCAGCTCTCTGTAAATTGTCTTGCGGTAACTTTTATCGATCATCTCGCAATCCAATAGCCTCACCATTTTGGTCAATAGTTTTTGCATGACGGACATATCATGCTTGCAATACGTGCGGTAAGGTACGAGAATGTTATAGATGATCAGGTCGAAAGGCACAACGCTCAGTTTTACCAAGGGATTTCCATCATCACTAGCAATGATTTCTGTATTGCTCTTTTTCATGCGAAGGGCTAGCAGCTCAAATATATAATTGACGGTATCTACAGCGGTTCCCGGATCATTGATCCCTGGAGACATGGCTTTTATACCGATTTCAGTTAGTTGTTTGAAGCCCAGAATGTAGTTGTCACGAACCATTTCGGATTCATTGAAATTGAAATTTTTGTGTAGCTCTAGCTGTTCGTCGTCACTCAATTCCCTTTCTGACTTTACATAGGGTTGTTGTTCGACGAGATATTCCCCCTTGGGAATACAGACTTCAAATTTCGTATCAAACTCTTCGGCAAGTGCCTGGAGGCCAGATATACTGATGTTTTGCAATGTACCGCTGCGAGTGCTAGTATAACTTGCCCAATTTTTTGTGTCTGGAAATTCCTGATGCGTCTTTTGTTGATCTATAAGTTGTTGAAGACGCTTACGCGAAAGCGAGAAAATATTCTTCATGATATTATTAATCTGGATGCTGGAGGAGATACTGTGGATGAAATACACGAATGCTCCCAGTGCGATTATCGCTGTAATGATTCCTACAAGTACAGAGAAGGAGGGAAGTTGATCCTGCTCGCCCTGCGGCTCAATGCCTATGATGGTAATGATGTTGTAGAGGATCATGGCGAGAAAGGTGCCCAAGATCAATTGATGGCGGCGGTTGGCAATTAAGTTAGGTAAGACTCTAGGCGAATAGTTTGCTGCTGCCTGGCTAAGTAATAGCATAACCATAGAAAAAGAGAAAACCAACATGCTCAATCCACCTGCAATCATGGTGGTTAGAATGTTGCGCGCAGTATCTACATCGTTTACCAGAAGAACGGATGCCTTTTTGCTGAAATAGGCAGAAATATCCTGTGATTCTGCAAACTTCAATACGAACGCAAACAAAATAGCAGAAAACGCGTACAGGGTAGGATAGAAGGCAATACTACTGGTGAGAACGTTGATAAAGGAGCGTAGGCGTTTGAATACATTCATAAAAACAAGGCTTGGTTGGAGTCACTGGTCACTGGGAATACCAAAAGTATTGATTATTTTCACAGTAAGAATCCCAGCGTATGACCTATTCTACTACCGAGAAGACCGATATACTCAACGAGCTCATTGTAATGGCGCATGCAGACCACCATTTAAAGTTGGTTGAAATTGAATTTATAAAGGCGGTGGGAAAACGTCTAGGTATGGAAGCAACTGATGTTGATCAGTTATTGGATAATCCAGATCTCAAACCATCAAGGCCGCCGAAAGAGTTTACAAAGCGAATTATCCATTTCCACAGATTGATGCTCATGATGCACATTGACGGTATGGTAGACGATAGCGAGTTACAGCTGTTACATGAAATTGCGTTGCGTTATGGAATACGTAGATTAACTGTTTTGACTCTTCTAGATATGATGAAAAAGTATCCTCATGGAGAAATTCCTCCTTCCGAATTATTAGCGATACATTCCCAACCGAATAACTAAGACTTTTTGACAGGGTTTTGGTTTAAATATAGCGACATAATGTCGCTTTTTTCATTTGGTACCTGTTTT
>JBBSPH010000186.1:0-5454 GCA_038258985.1 Flavobacteriales bacterium | reverse complement strand
TCACCTATAGTTTCCATTAGCGGTCTATTTTGCACGGGATTGGGAGCTACTCCATTAAAAGTTCCCGTCAATTCATTTTCCGTGATATGCTTGAATATTCCCGCTAGATCATCAATGGCGACCCAACTCTGCCACATATTACCGCTGGCAAATCCAGCGCCAGCATAGAGTTTTACCGGTTTTGCCATTTGCTCCAGTGCGCCGCCCTTAGCCGCTAGCACGATTCCTATTCTAACTATGGAGTGTTTCAACCCTTGAGCTTGGAACTTCTTACCTATATTTTCCCATGCCACACAAACTTTGCCTAAAAAATTATCTGCCGTGGGTGGGACTTCGTCCTCTTTCATGGGCTTACCTTCCCACTTATCAGGATAGATCCCTATAGCACTGGCCGTGATGGCGTGTTTTACCTCGTGGTCGTTATCCTCCAATAAATTGAGTAATAACTGGGTACTATTGATACGGCTGTCCATTATTTTTTCTTTGGCCTCGTCAGTCCAGCGCTGAAATACTGATTCACCTGCAAGATGTATAATCGTGTCTACACCTTTTACGCAGGTAGGATCTATGGTCATGGCAAGCACATCCCACAAAAAACCTTTGTTGTTGGGTTCATTTTTGATCGCCTCTTCCCGGCTAGTCAAATAGTGGATACTATGTCCAGCGGCTCTTAAAACTTCAGATAGTTTTGATCCTACCAATCCTGTGGCTCCTGTAATCAATATTTTCATGGCTCTAAGGTAGCAAGCGCTGTAAAATTTGAATGATGCTTTGCTAGAAATTAACGATTTCGTTTCAACAAACTTGGTCGCATTATTTAAATTAATCTCTTAAATTCCAAGACCTATGAAACATACTATCAACTGGGGTATTTTAGGCCTTGGGAAAATCGCTCACAAATTTGCTCATGATCTAATTCTAGTACCTGATGCTATACTGCACGCAGTTGGTTCCCGAAGCCAGCAAAAGGCAGCAGATTTTGCCGAGAAGTACGGAGCTCATCAATTCTACAATAGTTATGAGGACTTGGCAAACGACACAAGTATTGATATCATTTATATAGCCACGCCACATTCTTTTCATTACGAGCATACATTATTATGCCTCAATGCCGGTAAATCAGTTTTGTGTGAAAAACCGATTGCCATGAATCATTCTGAGGCAGAAGAGATGATCTCACTAGCTCGTGAAAAAGGTTTATTCTTAATGGAAGGCATCTGGACTCGGTTTATTCCTGCGACACAAAAAGTATTGGATCTTGTGAATAGCAATGTCATCGGTGATTTAATTCACATGAGGTCAGATTTCGGATTTAAGGTAAGCGCACCACCAGAGAGTCGATTGTTGGATCCTAAATTGGGCGGCGGCGCACTATTGGACATAGGTATATATCCATTGTATCTAAGTATGTTGTTGATGGGCGAACCAGAAGAACTTACCGCTAATGCCCTTATTGATGAGATAGGAATCGACACGTTTACAACGGTTACGGGAAAATTCCCGGATAATACCATGGCGGTCATGGAAGCTACGTTTTTATCAAACTCACCTACTGAGGCATTCATATATGGCACCAAAGGATGCATTCATATGAAAACTCCTTTCCATCACTGCGAGCAATTGGAAATAACCAGATACCCATCCACTGAATCTGAAACTATTTTACTGCCTATAGAAGGAAATGGATATGTTCATGAGATTGAACACGTCATGGAATGTCTCAAAAATGGAAAAACGGAATCCGACTTATTGCCATTGCAAGGTAGCCTGTCACTCATTCGACAATTGGACAAGGTTAGAAAATTGATAGGCCTGGATTATGATTAATAAAAACAGCCAGGCTTTGATAAACCAGGCTGTCTAAGAATTGTTTTAGAATCAGATAATTATTTTCAGGACCACATCCTCAGTAAGTGTAAATTTTGCCTCTTCAAAAGTGGGCTGTCCGTAGCTCATGACATTATTACTCATCCCATAGGATTCCTTAGGCATTCCGTTAGGTTCAAAATCCATTTGACCATTTCCATTTTTATCGTGTAATACCAGCACAGCATAGTCACCTGCGGGCACATCCTTAAAAGTGACCGTAGCTACACCGTTCGTGATGCTTACGTGGTCAGATTTAAAAGGAGCGCCTCTCATGAAATTTTCTTTTTGATTCAAAGAGAACATCATCTCGCCTTCATTATTACGTGCATTATCCACGGTGACGGTAATGGTGTAGGTTTGTGGTGAGATAGGAGTTAATTGCGCTTTCGCGAAAGCGGAAACTACAAGAAATACGATGAAAGTGAGTACAGTTTTCATAATTAAAGGTTTTAAATTGTTAGATGCAGCAAATATGCACTGGCATGCCGCCACTACCAATTTCATGATACCTATCTGTCAAATCTTCCCTCTGAACCGTACAAATCGATCTAACAAGCAACTATCTCGTGAAATACTACGTAGTTTACCTGATGGGAAAAAATGCAGTCATTTTTACGTTCCTACTGATACTATTGGGTTTTCAGGGAATATCCCAAGGTCTGGTGGATGGATTCTTCACCGGATCCCAGCGGTATAGCGTGGTAATAGGTGGCGGATATGAAAATAATCCCACCTATCTAGCGGGTAAAAATAAATTGGATCTCAGGAAATCTTTTGAAAACCTCAACGCATTTGTAGCCTACGGAATAAGCGATAGGCTAGACGTTAATCTTGCAGCAGCTTACGTAAAGAGCGAAAACGAGCAGGGTTTTCAGGACGCCCGAATTCTACTTAAATATGGCTTGAAAGAGTTTGAGATGCGTAACATGAACGTGTCGCTACAAATTGCTAGTGGCCTTTCTTTCCCTCTATCGCAGTATCAGACGGAAGGCCTCAATGCCATAGGCCAACGCGCCACCACTATTCCAACACGTCTTTTGTTGCATTTGAAGCGTGATAGCGGCTTCTTTGCCACCGCACTTGCAGGTTACGATTATAAATTTGATCCGGTTCCAGATGCTATTACGGGAACACTAAAGATCGGGATTGCCCGTAGATCGTATTATCTAGACGCCTTTATTGATATTCAAAACTCTATCGACGGCAGGGATTATCGTGGGTTTCCTGCACCAGACAACTTTCGTGAATTGGAAGTTGATTTCCTGCGTGGCGGTGTTACCGTGTTCAGACCGATCACACAACAACTTGGTATTTTTGTGAACGGTGCGTACACTTTTGATGGTCGCAATGTGGGTATAGGGCCTGCCATAAACGCAGGAATCGTATTCAAGCCAAGTCTATAGGTGTTCTTTGATCTTCAGCAGTTCTGACTTGACAAATTCTAGTTTTGTGATGATCTCAAAATGGGTAATCTGTTCTTTATGGGTTTTCATATATTCCCGGGCACCCTCTAGCGTGTAGCCTCGCTCCTGCACGAGCATAAAGATGGTTTGCAGATTCTTTATATCTTCCTTGGTAAACTTGCGATTGCCTCGCGAGTTCTTTTTCGGTTGGAGAATATCAAATTCCTTTTCGTAAAACCTGATTTTAGAGGCAGCGACAGCAAAGGCTTTAGTGACCTCGCCCATGGAATAATACAGTTTTTCTGGAAGTTCTATGTGCATTAGCTATAATTTTCAAAGAAAACACGCTCGATTTTTTTCAAATCTTCCTCATTATGCAAATCGTGGTTTGCCAACTCACGATCGTAGAATTTTTCAATAATTGCCTTTATCAAATACATAGTGTTTGTACTGTTGTCGCTCATATCCAACAATTCCTTGAATAGGAAGCTGGTCAATTTTGTTTTTTGGCTCTCATATTGATCCATCATTATTCCAGATGTTTCTAGGGAAGAATGTAACTCAATCATTTGATTTACCTTATGGATTTCTTCCATCAAATCCAAAACCTGGTATAAGCTTTCGTTTTTCATTAGTACAAATTAAGAAATAATCTCTAGAAAGCCTTTAGCAAATTTGTTGCCAGCTCTGTTTCTCCGTGTTTTTGTAAACCTATCTAGCCAGTAGGCATTATCACTTAGGGTAAGAAATGCTCTGGGATGTCCTTCAGGAAATACCTCAACAACATATCCATCAATCCCGTAATTGATTTCTGAGGCCGGATAGAGAAACGGTTTTATGGCCTGACCAACAGATTCCAATACTTGAAAATCTATAAAAGTCACTAAATCTATATCTCCCGGGTTGGTATCCCGAGTTACAAAGGATCCATCCACCCATTGTCTAACTATTTCCAAACCCGTAATCGTTTTTAGGGCGATGTTATAGGCTAGATATCTATCAAATATATGGCTTCTGGTTTGTGATTGAATTCCATCTACAAACTGAAATTGAAATTCACTTATCGTAGACTTGATCTTATCATCTGGAACAAGCAACCCAGAATTATTGAATGTCAGCATTTACCGGTTGTTTGATCTGGAACGTTTAATTATCGCTATAATTAATCCAGGGATATATTTTCCTGTTGGGATTGCTTCAATAATTCGTTAAATTCTTCTGGCGTGAGTGAGCCGTAGTAGAAGTTGATAGGGTCAATGCGTTCGCCATCCATAAAGATCTCATAATGCAGGTGCGGCGCTTGTGACCGTCCTGTAGACCCAACATAACCTATAATGTCACCACGCTTCACCTTCTGCCCTACCTTGACGTTGTACGGATTTCTATCCCGCATGTGTGCATATAATGAGACATATCCAAAACCGTGATCGATACGCACATGATTTCCATAACCAGAGCTATTGGAATCTGCACGCTCAACGACACCATCGCCGGCGGCAAAAATAGGCGTGCCTCGCGGTGCGGTAAAGTCCATGCCATAATGGAATTTTCTCGTTTTATTAAATGGGTCAGACCTATAGCCATAACCGCTGGCCATTCGCGTCAAATCCTGGTTGCGTACAGGCTGTATGGCGGGAATACTAGACAGCAGTTGTTCCTTATCCTCTGCCAGGATGGCAATCTCGTCTAGGGATTTGCTCTGTATCGCGGTGCGCTTTTTGAGTCGATCAATGGATTCCCTCAAAGCAATCACCTTGTCAGAATTGGTATATCCCTCATAATTCTTATAGCGGTTCACACCACCAAAACCAGCCTGACGCTGTTCTGAAGTGATGGGACTTGCGTCAAAATAAATGCGGTAAATACTGTTGTCGCGTTCTTCCACGTCTTCAATAACCGTGGTGAGCTGCTGGATCTCGCTCTCCATATTTTCTAGCTGTAGCTCCACAAATTTCTTGTCCCGCTTTACCGTACGCAATTCTGGAGAGTCGTAGATCTGTCCTGCAAATAGGTACAATAAAAAGCCAACTAGGCAACTGGCAAATAAAAACAATGATACGTTACCAAAAATCTTGCGCTTGCGGCGCTCAACCTTTTGGTAGGAAAGAGTTTCCTGATCGTAGTAATACTTAACCTTTGCCATACGTGATAAAGTGCTATTTTTGCCTCGTTTTGCGCGACT
>JBBSPH010000185.1:0-5465 GCA_038258985.1 Flavobacteriales bacterium | reverse complement strand
GTGGAAAAGCTATTGATTCAGTGTGCCAAAAATGAGAAAGCCATCCTCAAAAGTCCAGAGCCATTTGTGATGTTTAACAATTTTGGTGACAGTAGCCTCGATTTTGGGTTGTACTTTTTCATCCGTGACAGTTTTACAGATCCTAGGATCAAGAGTAACCTGCGCTTTGCAATCGACCAGGCGTTCCGTGAGAACAATGTGACTATACCATTCCCGCAACGCGACGTACACTTTTATCAGTCAAAGCCTATTAATTATAGCAATGACGGGTCAATGGGCGATCAAACATAAATATAGTGAAACATGGGTTGTTACGCTTTCGCGAAAGCGTAACAACCTACCATTTAATTATAAATAGAACGATTCTTATTAAAATCAACATGAATAAACACTTATTGCTCAGTCTGGTTGCACTCATTTGCGCATATTTCCTGCAGGCTCAAACAACAGACCTTGCGCGGGTGGAATACATGAATATTCCGTTCTCTAAATCTGATAATTCGATCCAGCGCTACAGGGCATTTATACAGGCTCCCATACCGCTGGACAAGGATCTGAATAAAATCATCGTCATAGGTCTGGATTACAGATATGTGGACATAAACATAAAGGATGCCGTACCATTCAATCCAGAAATAGTTTCCTCTACCCAAAATATGGAAGCAAGCATAGGCTATGTTTTCAAACCTGCAAACATGCCCAACTGGAGATTTGGTGTTAGAGGTCTAGCTCGCATTGCCTCAAACCTGGAGGATAAACCGATAGGTGATGATTTTATCTATGGTGTTGCTGCTTATGGTATCTATGATCGAACGGATGAGAGCGTTGCAAAACCTTACCGCTGGATATTTGGTCTAGAATATACAACCACTCCCGGCCGTAACTTCCCACTTCCCATCATTAACTACTACCGTGAATTTGCACCAGACTGGACGTTCACGCTAGGCGTTCCCAAAACTAACGTCCGCTATTATCTCAATGAAAGCCATAAAGATGCGGTGCAGGCATTTGTGACATTGGACAACTTCTTCGGCAACATCCAGAATAACAATATACAGATAGACGGCAAGACAGCCGAGAATATCTCAATGACCTTGATACTGGCAGGTTTGGGATATGAGCATTATTTTACGGATCATCTGCTGTTTTACGGCTACGGTGCCTATACCTTGAATGATGACTTCAGGTTAAGGGATAATGACAGAAACGACGTTTTTACAATCAATGACCAACCCAGTTTTTATGTAAGAGGTGGTCTAAAATTCAAATTTTAATGGCTTCACATATATTATTGATAGAAGACGAGGCAGCGATAAGACGCGTGCTCACTAAAATCCTTCTAGAGGAAAGCAAAGAATACAAGGTTACAGAGGCCAGCGATGGTCTGGAGGGAATAGAATTGGTCAAGGATAATGACTACGATCTTATACTTTGCGATATCAAAATGCCTAAAATGGATGGCGTTGAGGTATTGACTGTTCTTAGAAAAATAAAACCAGAAATACCGATTGTAATGATATCTGGTCATGGAGATTTAGATACTGCGGTTAACACCATGCGTTTGGGAGCATATGATTATATCTCAAAACCACCAGATCTCAATCGGTTATTAAATACCGTGCGCAATGCGCTCGACCGTAAGGTTTTGTTATCTGAAAATAAGCGCCTCAAAAAACAGGTAAGCAAGAATTATGAGATGGTAGGCGAGAGCGAACTTATCACCATCATTAAAAATATTATCGAAAAAGTTGCACCCACGGAGGCTCGGGTATTGATCACTGGAGAAAACGGTACAGGTAAGGAACTGGTCGCCCACTGGCTGCATGAAAAAAGTAAGCGTTCTGGTGGACCATTTATAGAAGTGAATTGCGCCGCAATCCCGGGCGAGCTTATCGAGAGTGAGCTTTTCGGCCATGTAAAGGGCAGTTTTACGGGAGCCAATAAGGATCGTGCTGGTAAATTTGAGGCTGCAAATGGCGGCACGATATTTCTAGACGAGATAGGTGACATGAGTTTGAATGCACAAGCCAAAGTCCTACGCGCCTTGCAAGAAAACAAGATCCAACGAGTGGGAAGTGACAAGGACATCAAGGTTGATGTAAGAATACTCGCCGCAACCAACAAAAACCTCAAAAAGGAAATAGAAGAGAATAACTTTAGGGAAGATCTATACCACAGACTAGCGGTGATCCTGTTAAATGTTCCATCACTCAATGATAGGAGAGATGATATTCCAATTCTGGCAAATTTTTTCTCCGAAAAAATAGCAGCCGAAAATGGAACTATCATCAAAAAATTTGACAATGATGCCTTGGAATTGCTCAAAGAATACAACTGGACCGGAAACATTCGGGAACTGCGCAACGTCGTGGAGCGATTGATTATCTTAGGCGGTAAGCAGATTAGTGAAAAGGACGTTCATTCTTTTGCAAGCAAATAAATTAGTATGAATCTTGAAAATTATCGTGCGCAACCGGACAAACCATTAAGTCACTACAGCACCATTCCTGAACATTTATTGGATAAAAAAGTGGCCAAGAAAGCGCTTAAAAAATCCCGTAAAGATTTGGCAGATTTTCAGGAACGATTGTATGCGCACGATCGTCATGCAATTCTAGTTTGTTTTCAAGGTATGGATACCTCAGGAAAGGATAGCCTTATCCGTGAGGTCTTTAAAGACTTTAATGTTCGTGGTGTGGAGCAGCACAGTTTCAAGACACCTACAGATCTTGAATTGTCACATTCTTATTTGTGGCGCCATTATATTGCGCTTCCTAGAAAAGGTCATTTTGGGATTTTCAATCGCACCCATTATGAGAATGTGCTGGTCACAAGGGTTCATCCCGAATATCTACTGGCCGAAAACCTTCCAGATATTCATAAGGTTGATGATGTGACCGAGGATTTCTGGAAGATGCGTTTTGACCAGATCAATAGCTTTGAAAAAACGCTGGCAGAAAATGGTACCACCATCTTCAAGTTTTTTCTCAACCTCAGTAAAAAAGAACAGAAAAACCGACTCCTGCGCAGGCTCAACCTGCCAGAAAAGAACTGGAAATTTTCTGCTGGCGATTTGAAGGAGCGCGAGTTATGGGAGGATTACATGATGGCCTATGAACAGGCGATCCAGAATACCAGTAAAGAAAATGCACCCTGGTTTGTCATTCCTGCTGACGATAAGCCCATGGCTAGATTGACGGTTTGCCAGATTTTGCTGGAGCAACTGGAAAAAATGAAAAACATAAAGTTTCCGCAATTGGATGATAAAACGGCCGGCCGCCTGGAAGAATTTAAAGCAATCTTGAATAATGAATAAAATCTGGTTATACGCAGTAATGTTGATGTGTTTCGCTTTCGCGAAAGCGCAAAAACAACAAAACCCACAGGATTCCACGTTTCTACGAACCGTCTACAACCAAAATCTGACCGATTCCAAAAGTTATTCCTGGCTAGACCACCTTTCTAATGAGATAGGTGGTAGGTTATCTGGATCGCCACAAGCGCAAATGGCCGTAGACTATACGCTGGAAGAAATGCGCAAGATCGCAGACACCGCATATCTACAATCCGTAATGGTTCCCAGATGGACCAGAGGCACTCCAGAGATTGCCTATATGGTCGATAATTCTAAGGTAAAATCAGCCATGAATGTCTGTGCTTTGGGAGGTTCCATTGCAACGCCAGCAGCTGGAGTAATGGCACAAGTGATCGAGGTACAATCATTGGAAGAATTGGAAAAACTGGGAAGAGAAAAAATACAGGGAAAGATTGTATTCTACAATCGCCCGATGGAAGCTACCAAAATACAAACTTTTGAAGCGTATGGTGGTTGCGTGGACCAGCGTTATTCAGGAGCCGCAGCCGCGGCAGAATACGGAGCCGTGGCAGTCATCGTCCGATCCATGAACTTACGTTTGGACGATTTACCACATACCGGCACAATGAGTTATGGCGATTTACCCATTGATCAATATATTCCAGCAGCAGCCATAAGCACCAACGATTCGGAAAAACTCCACAAGGCGCTCCAAAAGGATAATTCTATCCAATTTTTCTTGCAGCAAGATTGCGAAAATCACGGAGAGGTACAATCCTACAATGTGATAGGAGAGATAAAAGGCAGTCAGTTTCCAGATGAAATTATCGTAGTAGGTGGTCATTTAGATTCTTGGGACCTAGGCGATGGTAGTCATGATGATGGTGCAGGCGTGGTGCAATCGATGCAAGTATTGCAAACGATGAAGGCTACTGGCTACCAGCCAAAACGCACCATCCGCGCAGTTCTATTTATGAATGAGGAAAATGGATTGCGAGGTGCAAATGCTTATGCCGCAGCTGTGAAAAGTAATGAGAAACACATATTTGCATTGGAAAGTGATGCGGGTGGATTTACTCCTCGTGGTTTTGGCTTTGACACCACGCCACTTCAAATGCAGCAAATCAAATCTTGGGAATCGCTATTCAAACCTTACCTGATTCATTATTTTGAATTGGGTGGCAGCGGCGCAGATGTTGGTCCGCTAAAAGATACTGGAGCGGTTCTCGCAGGTTTGCGTCCAGACTCCCAACGCTATTTTGATTATCACCACGCGTCAAACGATACTTTCGATGCCGTAAATAAACGGGAATTGGAACTGGGAGCTGCTACCATGACATCTTTAGTATACCTATTTGACACCTACGGCCAGGCAAAGAGACTGAAACAGTAAGTCTCTTAAACAGCTATATCAATCAACTATCTTTGCCATCATTTATCCAATGATGCTTTCCCAATACACTGTAGAATTCAAACGAAACCTCACCATAGCCTTGCCTATTATGGCGGGCCAGGTGGCACACCTGCTTGTTGCCCTGGCTGACAATATCATGGTGGGTAAACTGGGTGCGGCTCAACTCGCCGCAGTTTCTTTAGGAAACACTTTTATTTTTATCGCACTTTCCATAGGTATGGGACTTTCGTTTGCTATTACACCATTGGTAGCCGAAGCAGACGGCAATAAGAACAAGCAAGTTGCCCGCGCCGCATTCCATAATGGATTCATTATGTGTGCGATTACGGGAGTTTTATTGGTCGCGTTACTCATCCTGGCAGAACCTATTTTATATAGAATGGATCAACCGGTAGAGGTAGTCAGACTTGCGATACCCTATATGCGTATTGTTGGCTTTTCCTTGATACCCTTGATGCTATTTCAAGCAATGAAACAGTTTTCTGACGGTTTATCGCTTACGCGAAATGCGATGATCGCCACATTAATTGCAAATATCTTGAATGTTGGACTCAACTATCTATTAATTTATGGCACATTCGGATTCCCAAGATTGGAAGTCGATGGTGCAGCCTATGGGACATTGATCTCTAGAATAATCATGGTGATATTGCTTTACGTGATCTTGTGTAAAAGCACAGCGACCATGGAATACTTTAAGCAATTGAGTAAGCCTACGTGGATCCAAATGAAATC
>JBBSPH010000184.1:0-5491 GCA_038258985.1 Flavobacteriales bacterium | reverse complement strand
GTGCGATCCACGTTGTCAAATTTTGTTCAGTTAAGGCTTGTGCCCATTGATCCAGCGCAAAAAGTAAATTGTCTTTGGTGAACCAGGAGTTTTTTTGCTCTGCAAGCAACAAGCTCTGGTTGATGGTTACATCCCACAAACCCTCGTGAATGTTGGTATCACCATGATCTTGTTGTAGGTAGGAGGATAGAAGGGAGCCCGCTTTCGCGAACGCGGAAACCCTATCTTTTAACGACGTATTAATTGGCTTAAGTGGCACGTATTCTTATTTTTGCACAAAAGTAAAGAAAACAGCTATGGCGATCATCATTACCGACGAATGTATCAACTGCGGCGCCTGCGAGCCAGAATGTCCCAACACGGCAATCTATGAGGCCGCAGACGACTGGCGCTATGCAGATGGTACAGACCTAGACGGCAACGTGGTGTTGCCATCTGGGAAAGAAGTGGATGCTAACCAGACCCAAGAGCCCGTAAGCGATGAGTTCTATTATATCGTGCCGGACAAGTGTACCGAGTGTGTTGGTTTTCATGAAGAGCCGCAATGTGCCGCCGTATGTCCCGTGGATTGCTGCGTGCCAGATGATGATGTGGTGGAAAGTGAGGTCGTGTTGAAGGCAAAACAAGCCTTTATGCACAAAAGCTAAGTATCAGGTTTTGAGTCCTGAAATTGCCAATTACTGATTTACTGCAGCAAATTTTGATACCTGATCGCTTCTTTTTTCTATCGTCTTTCCAATTTACTTTTCAGATGTTTTTCATCTATTGTTGCGTGAGTCACTTATATCTTTTTGCTAAATTACGCAAATGAAACACAGCTACTTGATCCTTGTTTTGTTCGCTTTCGCGAAAGCGAAATCCCAAGACGCTCCAGCACCTATTACAGGGCCTCAATTGTTGAAAAAAGCGATTGCCTATCACGATCCACAGGGCAACTGGTCAGAATTTATCGGTAGTCTGGAGGTGTTGACCACAGCACCCAAACAAAAAGACCGCACGAGTTACATCGATATTAATTTACCAGAAAAGAGCTTTGAATTGATATCAAAACGTGGTGACCTGATCAATGAGTATCGCGTTTTTAAGGACAGTGTAACTGCAGCTAAGATGGATCTCTCCCTACCTGATAGCACTTTCGCAATGGAAAAAGAAGATTTTAAGCGAGCGATTTTCATGCGTGATTACTACACATATCTCTACGGTTTACCTATGAAACTGAAAGATAAGGGTACCATTGTATCTTACGAGACGCAGCGCAAAATGTTGAACAATAAGGAATATGTAGTGATGCGTGTAGATTATGACCCAACCGTGGGAAGTGATGTGTGGTTTTTCTATTTTGACCCTACAACCTACAGAATGGAAGCCTACCAATTTTACCGACAGAAACAACCCAGAATCATCGATGCAGAAACAGGAGAGTACATTTTACTATCGGAAGAGTTGGAAGTCAATGGCATGAAAATCCCAAAAGTGCGAAAGTGGTACTACAATAAGGATAAAAAATACCTAGCCACAGATGCCTTGGTGGATTAAGCCTTAATCAGCTCAATCTTGTCGATGAGAAGATTGAATGGTTCCTTTTTCTTTTTGGTTCCTATCATAAACCGCACTTGGCTTATTTGATTCTTATCAAAGTTGGGTTGGTTGACGATATTGCCGCGGTAAGTGGGCGACATATCAGATAATTTTATTTCAACAGTTTCCCAATCACCGTTAGTTTCAAACTCCTTCTCATAGCTATAATAGGTATTCTGGGAATCTTTGACACGCAACTGGTACGTGTGCCCATCTCCCTTCAAACGAATAGCGATCACATCACTAGGATCAACTGTCAGATCATAACTATTGTTTTGCACAGAGCTAAATCCACCATTACTTTCCACGGTGACAATACCGTGAAAGTGACCATGACCTTCATCGTTTAATTCAAATTTGCCTTGGGAAATTCCTCCCATGACGCGATCGTCCTCAATTTGCCAGTCTGAAATATCTGCTTCTTTTTGGAAATCAAAAATGGTGTTTGGGTCTGTGGAACTCATACAGGAAGTTAAGGTTAAGAGGATCAAAAATTTTATCATGCTTAAAGATAGGCCGCGAAATAGCCTTGACGATCAAGGAATAGCTTTTTAGCATTATTTTAAAATTAGATGTCTTTATTGCGCAACCTTTTTAATCTCTTCGTATCTATGTGTAAAGACAATCTCATGAAAATTCAACTCTACTGTATTTTGATAGCTCTTGTATTATGCTCCTGCGAACCTAGGATTGATAATGACTTGCGTGTAGAGATTGTTGGTAGATTGACTGATGCAAGTGATAATGCTTTAACTAATAGACAGGTAAATATTTTCACGTTTAAGCCAGGAGATACTCGGCGATCAATCTTATTTGGTATTCCCATCATTGATGAAGACTTGTTTTTAGGCACAGGAATGACCGATGAAAATGGAGATTTTGACCTGACTTCTTTAAATAGAAACGGGTTTTCTCTGGGTGTGGTCAATGAAGATGGATCAACAGAATTTTTAGGTGGTTTTGAAAAAGATCCAAGTGAGGTAAATAATCGCTTCGATTTTGGCCAGGTGATAGTTGGTGAAACCACCAAGTTAATCATCTCTTTTACCAACACTACTTCAACTATTTTGAGGATAAATTATACCGTGGAATTGACTGGCAATGTTTGTGGTGGTGCACAAGGTGCAATAGTAGATACTAGAAATGGTTCATGCATACGTGATATTGAGGTAGTGGATAATCTGCAAATACGCCCAGGTATCAACAATTCGATAGAACTACTTTCAATTGTTGGAAGACAAGTGAAAGTCACCTATCAAGAAGCAGGATCCACGGTGCCTACAATAATAGATTTGAATGAAGTTTCTCCTAATACCGTGGTTGATGTCGTTTTGTAAGAAGATTATTCTTGTATCGTTCGTATTGTCATTACTCCCTTTATTTATGGAAGCCCAGGATAAACTATTGTCCACTGTTGAAAATGGAATCAAAAGTGATAGTGTGGAAATTGGTAGGTACACGAATAGATTTTCAAGCGAGGCTACATTTTCATTGTACGTGCCTAATGCTGTAGGGTCTGGCTTTGCAAAGGAAAGTATGAATGGCACTCTAGGTTTTGATCTAGCGCTCAAATATTTTCTATTTCAAAACTGGTTTTTGAATACCGGATTCACTCAGGAGTATTATACTATTGATAATCAAGAACGTATAGGTATTTATGATAGATCAACTAAACTCGATCTATATGCGAGCGCTGGATATTTCCATCAATGGAATACTAAATGGAATTCTACCGTTGAGTTGGGTGCTGGCTATACACAGAATAAAAACAGACAAGATAGAAGGGAGGAACTATCCAGTCTGGAGTCAGCTACATTTAGAGATTCGGGTACGCTCCTGTTATTTCAATCGCGGCTAGGTTATCAACTTTCGAAAAGCGTGAATGTCACTCTTGCCTTAAACTACCAGTACGCCATTATGAACATTGAAACATCGCGCAGGCTTGAAAGTTATTTCAATGATGCCCAATACTTAACTGCCCGACTAGGCATTGCCTACGCAATTGAAAGCAACAAGCAAAAATTTACTTCTAGGGATCAGACGTACATGGAACAGTTGCAAGGCAGGAATTATGATGATCTTTCCATAAAGGAAAAAAGAGCTCTCTATTTTCTAAAACGTGGTAGGGGTGTGTCTAAACGTGATACTTCTGGAAATGAAAAACAATCCCTACCCATTGAAAAGTTGGATCTAAAAAAACTACAAAACAAGGATGATCAACAACGTTTGCAGGAGCTATTATCCATCGATCCCGACGATATGACTATCCGGCAAAAACGGGAATTATATTTTTTAAAGCAAAAACTTGAAAGACAAAAATGCCGGGAAGGAAAATGAATGATTCATCTTTTAAAGGTTGTTTAAATTACTGATCCAACAGAGTCAATATATCAATCGCCGCAGCACTTATTTTTGTTCCAGGTCCAAAAACCGCAGCTACACCAGCGTCAAATAAAAATTGGTAATCCTTGCGAGGAATCACACCACCAACGATAATCATAATATCTTCCCGACCATATTTTTTCAGTTCTTCCATTACTTGAGGCACGAGCGTTTTATGCCCTGCAGCTAAAGAGCTTATCCCTAATATATGTACGTCATTTTCTACAGCTTGCTTCGCAGCTTCAGCAGGTGTTTGGAAAAGTGGACCTATATCCACATCAAAGCCTACATCAGCATATCCTGTAGCAACAACTTTAGCACCGCGATCGTGTCCATCTTGACCCATTTTGGCAATCATGATGCGAGGACGTCGTCCTTCCTTCTTTGCAAAGGCGTCTGCTAGTTGTTGCGCTTTCGCGAAAGCGGGATCATTCATCATCTCTTTTTTATACACACCTTGAACGCTCTTGACGGTGGCACGGTAACGGCCGAACTCCTTTTCCAAAGCATCTGAAATTTCACCTAAAGTAGCTCTTTCCTTTGCTGCAGCCACGGCAAGCTCCAGCAAGTTTCCATCACCAGTTTTAGCACAGGCAGTTAAAGCGTCCAACGCAGCAGTTACCTTTTGAGTATTGCGTTCTTTCTTGATGGTTTCCAGTCGTTCTACCTGCTCAATGCGCACGGCAGCATTATCTACATCTAGCGTTTCAATTTCATCTTCATGCGGACTTGGATATTTATTCACTCCAACAATTACATCAATATTAGAATCGATTCGTGCTTGTTTTTTTGCAGCAGCTTCTTCAATGCGCATTTTGGGTATTCCAGCTTCTATCGCTTTGGTCATTCCGCCTAGCTCTTCTACTTCTTGTATCAGTTCCCAAGCCTTGTGCGCGATCTGGTCAGTTAGAGATTCTACATAATAGGAACCAGCCCAGGGATCAACGGTTTTGGTAATCCCTGTTTCTTCTTGAAGATAAATCTGAGTATTTCTAGCGATACGTGCGCTAAAATCGGTAGGTAACGCGATAGCTTCATCTAGGGCATTAGTGTGTAAACTCTGTGTGCCGCCAAAAGCGGCTGCAGCTGCTTCAACAGTTGTTCGCGCTACGTTGTTGAATGGATCTTGCTCGGTCAGCGACCAGCCCGATGTTTGACAATGTGTTCTTAACGCTAAAGACTTAGAATTTTTAGGATTGAATTGCTTGATCATTTTTGCCCAAAGCATTCTCGCTGCGCGCATTTTAGCAATTTCCATAAAATGATTCATCCCAATCGCCCAGAAAAAAGATAGGCGAGGAGCAAAGGTGTCGATATCCATACCTGCGTCGAGTCCCTTGCGCACGTATTCTAAACCGTCCGCAAGTGTGTAGGCCAACTCAATATCACTTGTGGCGCCAGCTTCATACATATGATACCCAGAAATAGAGATCGAGTTGAACTTTGGCATTTTCTCACTCGTATATTCAAAAATATCGCTGATGATCTGCATGCTTGGCGTCGGCGGATATATATAGGTGTTGCGCACCAT
>JBBSPH010000183.1:0-5503 GCA_038258985.1 Flavobacteriales bacterium | reverse complement strand
GTCGTGGAAATCTGACACGCCCCCCTTTAACGCAAGGTTGCAATCCTGCGCATTCATGGTAACGACGCTTAATAAAAGCGCTGCAACCATCCATGTTTTGAAAAACATAATGATAAATTTAATGATGTAAAAACGCACTTTCAGGAAGTGCCTTGCCAGAAATTACAAGGTAACCGGTGGCGGCCGTGAGGCGTAGGTAGTAGAAAGGGTTTCCGCTTTCGCGAAAGCGTAATACACAGCAACCTCACTCACTACCACATATTCCTGGAAATCAGAAACAGTGACCGTAGATGGCGATGTGTAATCCAACGCTTGTATATGCTGCGCCACCAAACAGATGGAACAGGAAGCCGTGGAATCGTCATCGTGAGAAAACTGGTGCAATAACACAGATTGCGCCATAAAGAAAACGGCGAGCAATCCAATAGAAATTAAGTGTTGAAACTTTTGCACGTGTAAATATACTTTATTGAAATTCAAGTACAAAAAAAAGCCTCTCCATAATGGAGAGGCCTTGAAATTTAATTTAAGGAAGGATTAGTCCTCACCGTAAAAGAATACAGAACTTGCACCTGGTAATGGATTGTTTACTCTAGGAGCAACATTACCATTATCATCTGCGCTAAAAGCTAGGATTCTACCACCTGAATTTGCTCTTTCAGCAATGAAAATAGTATTGGATTCAGAATCATAAGTTGCAGAAATAGGGTTACCTAAATTTGTGGATGAACCAGAAATTCTAACTTGGTTATTCAACACTGGTAAGGTACCGTTGTTAGCTACTGCTTGGAATTTTGCAGTAAAACCTTTAATAATGTGTATTCCACCATCAGTATCAAACCCAGGAACAGTATTGGCAGCTTCACCTATATCAGTCAAAACCATAATATCGTCTGCGCCGTTATAAACGAGACCGTGAGTTCTTACGATACCTTCAATTTTGATACGCTTTGTAGCTGTAGCTGCTGCATTGGTTGTGTTTGCAGAAAGGAAATTTGCGAATTGCGCAATTTCATTTGTGTTGTCAACAACTGCATAAAGGTCATTCCCATTAAATTGGATTTCCCAAAGGTTGAAAGCTACCTGAACCGTATTTCTCAAAGTTAATGTAGAACCTGATTTAGTGTATACAAACAGTTGATTAGTAACATTGTTTGCAACAACCACTTGGTTTCCGCTAACAGCAATTGATCGAATACTAGAAAGACCAGTTGGTCCATTAGTAGTTGTCAATGCGGAAGTCATGCCATCAAGACGATCTTCATCGATTCCATCAGCAATAGAAACTGATCCACGTGTTCTTGAACCAAAAATTAATTGGTTAGTTGTGTTATCATAAAAAAGACCTTCGTTATCCGTAGATCCAGCAGTTGTCAAAGTTGTTACATCAACCTCATCAGAATCGGAAAAATCATAAACAGTGATGTTGCTAGTCGTGTTACTCGTAGCAAATAACTCTGCTCTGTCAAAGCGTCCTTCGTTAATGTCATCATCATCACTACATGATGTAAAGGCTACCGCTCCCGCAAGTAAGGCCAAAGTGAATTTTGTAATTTTCATAGTTAATTTGTTTTACGCCAAACTTACGCAGGAGCGCTATTTGTAGATCTAAAGAATATGTGAATGAAATAGGAAAATTAACACCCGATCAACAGCATTTGACTGTTTTTTAATCAGTTGACTCTTTAAAACTTTAACCAATTTGGGAAAATCTTATGACCAACTAACTGACCTGATGTGCGTTTTTCCTACAAGAAGAAATTCCACACCAGCCCAAATCGCAGTGTCAAGTCCCTGAAGGGCATTCTGGGAGCACTAAAAAACTCTGGTTTACCGAAGGGCCCGGTAACATTTTCCAATTTAACGAAGATTCTGGTCTGTTGGATTTTTGCATTTACAAACAAATCTACCAATGGAAATGCGCCCAGTTCAATGGAGTCTTGCGAATAGAATTCTCCCAAAACTGGATCGTAACCATCCATCAAGTACTTATCAAAGTACTTAAGCGTGAGTCCGGTTTGCAGCAATAAGGCATTTTTGAAAAGTCTATCCTTAAAATAAATAGAGTTTCTAGTCACAAAACTTGGAACGTTGAGGATGTTGTCATTTTGAGTAACATTTTGATATTCAATGGTGTGATCTGATCCAAAATACCTTAGGAATTCAAATGATTTATGGGCTTTGATTTTGAGATAGGTTAACTCCTCACCGGTCTGTTGTGGTGTTGCAGTATAACCAGTTACATTTCCTAAATCATCAGTAATTAAGTTTTCCTGAAAGTATACATAGTCTTGCAGGGTATTAAATTCAATCTCTACATCAACATATTTTTTAGATTCCAATAGAAATGTTAGCTGTTGCTTTTTCACGTTACTGAAATCAGTATTCTGCCAGTTATACAGCACATAGTCACTTTGGTGTAGTAGATAATTAAAATTGGGCGCTCGCGAATTAATTCCCGCACCTGCCGCAACACTGAAATCCTCAAAATCTACAGATGCTGTCGCATTCAAATATTGACCATCTAGATCTCCTGTTATGTTTAAACCACCTCTGGCCTTGATCTGGAAGACACCTATACGCTTCGCAAACTCTCCCTTAAACTGTACCAAGTCCCCTATTAATCGATTGGTAATTAAATCGCTTTCTCTATTTACGATTCGATCGTAACCGTAATTATAATGGCGATATGCTACACCAGCTTTAAAAGAACCTAGAAAATCATGGTCCAAGGATGCTCCTCCCTCTATAACTGTTTCTTCGTGATTTGTTTTGTCTTTAAAATTAGCTGGACGGTAGGCCTCGCCAAGAAATGATTCTGTAGCTGTATCTTCTGAATATCTGTAGAACTTGTCTTCAAAGGACATCTTATTGTATAGTCTGATGCTGTAATAACGCAAGCTATCATTGCGGCCTAATAACTCATAATCATGATCGATATAGAAACGCTTTCCATCCAATAAACTTAGGCCAGTCGTCAAGTTAGGTTCCAGCCGACCACGATCATCCAAATCCTCATCCTGATCAATAAAGCCCTGCAACGAGTTCGCCTCTAGTCCACCACTCTCCTCGTTGGAAAGATCCTGAAAAACGGTGTGAAGCCGCAATCTATAGCGCTTATCCTTTGTAAAGTAATTCGATGTAAACTTAAAATTCCCAGTACTGGTCAATGTATTTACATAGTCCCCTGCACTGCGCATTCCCTTATAGCTGATGGAGAAATTAAATTGAGGAGAAAGATTGCTCGTAAATAAAGCATCCAACTGCTGTCCCTGATTAGCAACTGTTTTAAAATAAAGGTCTGATAAAGGTGTAGGCACATAGTAATCGTTGACATCATTGATCTCATAATAATTATCATGCCTAGCCTCTGCCCCCATTCTAGGAGACAATAGTTCCATATCAAATCTTTTGACCAGTTTATTGTACGGCTGCCCAATGTTAGCAAAGGGCATCAACTCAAAATCATCCTTTCTCAGGTAATTGAATTTGTAGTCCTTAACCATACTCAGGGTTGTATCTACATAAGTGGTGTCACGATTCTGACTTATAATCAAATAATCTGTGATGGGCGGTTTTTCGCCTTCCACATTTAACTCTTTGTTATTGATAGAGCGCCTGCCTGTTTGTGGATCAATACTTCCATTGTCTATTGGCTGCACCTGTGCAAACGTCAATAGTGGACATAGAAAAAGAAACAGTAAAAGGGTTTTCATCATTGCGCTGCAAAGTGCCAAAAATAGGTATTAATCAGCAGTGAATTTAAATGCTACGCTTTTTCCAACAATCCATGAAAGCGCATATAATAAACATCGTCGCTAGATGATTATTGCATTTCCCTTACTTAGAATCTAAATGATGTGATACGCGCTATTTAAACTTTTTAATTACAATAAAGTCGTAATGCTGTGAACCCTTTAAAAACCCAATACTATGAAAAATATCTTATTACCCCTTGTTCTTTTACTGGCAATCGCCACAACGCAAGCCCAACGCAATAATGACCGCCAAGAGAATCGTCGCGAGATTGCTGCAAATATGGATCCGGCTGCCATCGCTTCTATCCAGGCAAAAAAAATGACACTTGCGCTAGATTTGACGGATAAGCAAGAGCGGGAGATCACGGAAATCTTAGTTGCCAATAAGTCCAACCGTGATCAGAAAATAACTCGCGAGCAGTATCAGGCGATGAGCGCGGCTGACAAACTTGCCGTCAAAGAAAAAAAGATGGATGCACAAATTGCTACCAAACGCGCATTCAAAGAAATCCTGAATGACGACCAGTATGAGCGATTTGAGAAAATGGCTAAAAATAGAAGAGGTAAGCAACGAGGCGAGCGACAAAAAATACGTCGAGGATAAGCAAAACGATTAATTGTTGGTTGAGAAAAGTCTGGAAACGCAAGTTTCTGGGCTTTTTCTATTCAACGCAATCAAAAAGCCCATCTTTACGTTATTACGGTAAAAAGTACTTTATGAAATTGCTTTCCTTATTTATTCTGTGCTTCTCCATAAGCTCCTTTACTACAGCACAAAGAAGGGCTGAATCTGATATGCAGGAACAACTGGTTCAAATGGATAAGCAGGCTAGACTTAAGGCAGACCAGCCAATTGACCCTGCTATTGAGCTGCAGCAAATAGTACAGAAAACAAATCCTGCACCAGACCGGATATCTGGATTGAAAACTATTGTTGATGGTTATGCAAGCGATTACAACAAACTGTTGAAGATGCGGAAGAAGGATGCTACTGACAAATCAAAGAGCAAACAAATACAATTGGACTACCGCAATGCGCTCAAGGAATATTTGGGAATAGAAGATTATACCAAACTGCTCACCGTAATACGAGTAAATTAGGTGTTAGGCTTTTCCGTTAAGTAATAAGTATAAGGTAGCAATGAACTAGAAATGAGTTCGCTTTCGCGAAAGCGAAGTACCATTCCTACCACTTTCCAACCACAGCATCCACTGCTGCAATAGTCTGATCTAAATCTGCATAACTCAACGCGTCATTCAGGAAATAGCTTTCAAAAGCACTGGGTGGCATATAGATACCACGTTCCAAAAGGCCGTGAAAATATTTCTTAAACCATTCATTATTACCCGCGGTCGCAGATTTGAAATCTGTAACTGGCTTATCCGTAAAATGGACTGAAATCATACTGCCATACCTATTGATCTGGTGATCGATCCCATGTCGAGAGAGCGTTTCTGCAATTCCTTTATGTAGATGTTCAGACTTTTTAGCGAGACTATCAAAAATTTCAGGATGCCCGTTCAAATGTGTAAGCATGGCTAAACCAGCACTCATCGCAAGCGGGTTTCCACTAAGCGTTCCTGCCTGATACACTGGCCCTAGAGGCGCTAGATGGTTCATGATTTCCTGCCGTGCCGCAAAAGCGCCCACCGGCAAACCACCGCCGATTACCTTACCATAAGTGACAATGTCTGCACGTACGCCAGTCGTTTCCTGTGCACCACCGCGAGCAAGCCTAAAACCG
>JBBSPH010000182.1:0-5583 GCA_038258985.1 Flavobacteriales bacterium | reverse complement strand
TTGCCGCGTCATAGTTAATGATGCTCTCTCCATAGGATGGTGCTTCACTCAAACGCACGTTGCGCTGGATGATTGTGTTAAAGGTCAATCCTTTGAAATGCTGATTCACTTCTTCCACCACCTGATTAGATAGTCGTAGCCTGCTGTCATACATGGTCAGAAGTAACCCTTCAATATCCAGATCTTTGTTGTGAATATTTTGGACACTTTTTATGGTGTTAAGTAGTTTACCCAGTCCCTCTAGAGCAAAGTACTCACATTGTATAGGTATCAACACACTATCGCTTGCAGATAAGGCATTGAGCGTCAATAGTCCGAGGGACGGCGCACAATCAATGATGATGTAATCATAATTATCCTTAACAGGAGCCAGTGCCTTGCGTAGCATGTATTCCCGCTCTTCCATATCTACCAGCTCAATCTCAATGGCAACCAGATCAATGTGTGCTGGTATGATGTCAAGATTGGGTGCAGATGTTTTGACGATCAAATCTATAGCTGCGGCAGTGTGTTCCAGTAACTGATAGGTTCCCATCTCTACATCATCCACATTGATCCCTAAACCAGACGAGGCGTTAGCCTGTGGGTCAGCATCGATCAGCAATACTTTTTTCTCCAGTACACCCAGACAGGCAGCTAGGTTTACCGCTGTCGTTGTCTTTCCTACACCACCTTTTTGATTTGCAATTGCAATGATTTTACCCATGTAAACGGTTCCAAAATTTATGACCGCTAAAGTAAATATTTCTAACCTTAATCTCGCGATACTTACCCATTGTTATGGCCGACTTATCTACATTGAAACCTAAATTTGCGACATGCCAAAACTCTTGATTATAGGCTATATCTGGCCACAACCACACCGTACTGCGGCGGGTTATCGCATTTTGCAATTAATTGACCTATTTATAGAACAGGGTTATCAAGTAAGCTTTGCAAGCGCCGCTCGGATTAAAAATGACTCGGTGGAAGAGCTAGATTCACGAGGGATTACCTCTCATTCTTTACAATTAAACACAGATGATTTAGATAAAGTGCTAGTGGAGATACAACCCGATATAGTGTTATATGACAGGTTTCTAGTCGAGGAACAAGTCGGGTGGAAGGTAAGGAGTATTGTGCCAGCCGCTTTGCAAATTTTGGACACTGAAGATCTTCATTTTTTGAGGGAAGCTAGAAAAGTAGCTGTTGAGAAAGAGCTGGACTGGCATTCGATCATTGATGGAGAAACAGCCATGCGGGAAATAAGTAGCATGCATCGAGTCGACTTTAGTCTGATTATTTCCCGTTATGAAATGAGATTATTGCAGCAACGATACCATTTTGAATCTGCACGCCTGCTGTACATTCCCTTTCTAATTTCTGAAACCGAAATTCAATCCAGAGAGGCGAGTAGGGTAGGTTTCAGCGAGCGCACGGATTTTTGTACTATCGGGAATCTAAAACACGCGCCCAACCTAGATGCAGTGCGTGAATTGAAGGAAATTTGGAAAGAAATAAAAAATCAGCTCCCAAGCGCTAACCTATTTATTTACGGGTCAAATGCTCCCAAAGAAGTGCTGGAGATGCATGATCCCACTAACAATTTTTTTATCAAAGGACACGCTCCCAAAGTCGATGTTGTACTTCAGAAACACAGGTTATTGTTGGCCCCACTGCGTTATGGAGCAGGTTTGAAGGGAAAGATTTTTGATGCGTTGAAGAACGGACTGCCTGCGGTAATGTCAAGCATTGCTGCAGAGGGTATGTTTGAAAACCAGGAACCGCCTGGATGGATAGCAGATGGTTCTGAAAACTTTGTCACGGCCTCGGTGAACTTATATAATGACCAGAAAAGCTGGATATCCTGTCAACAGCATGGATTCAAAATCTTGCGGGACAATTATGAGGAATCCGCTTTCGCGAAAGCGTTATTCCAGCACATCCAACTGCATCAAACCGGCAACTTACCCGCCAAATCATTTGAACTAAAAATGCTCAAATATCACGCAGACAAGCATTTTAAGTACATGAGTCAGTGGATAAAGGCCAAAAAGGACGGTTAATCCTGCCTGTCCAATAGTTTCTGGGAGACCTTGAAATCTGCACGGTACAACATACCCTTTTGCGCACGTTTAAACTTCCCGTATGCCGATTTGTACCATTGTGGATGCGTGGACTTTTTGCGATACACTTCGTGATTATCCGTTCCGAAAAGCTCGCCTTCATGATAAGCCTCCATATCAAAAATACCGATGCCGTAATGCTCTGCACGTATAAGGATAGTGGCAAAATCTATTTCAGAAAAATAGTTTTTGTCCTGATCCATGCCTTCATTCTTATTGTCTAAATCGAAGAAAACCTTTTCTACTAGAAATGTTTGTTGCTGGAGTTCGTTTCCATCTGGTGTAACTGCTTCGCTCATATGTTATTATTGATCCAAAAGTGAAATACGCACTTTCCGTTTCTTTATTTTACTGTTATTCAATGTATTGATTAGATCAAATGCCTTGTTGTAGGGAACTGCAACAAAAGCACAATCCTGTTTCAATTCAATCACGCCAAGCTCTTCTTTTTGAAGATTTCCCTGCTTAAAGAATAGTCCGGCAATATCTCCTTTAGAAATTTTATCCTTGCGACCACCAGAAATGTATAGCGTTTCCCATTGCGGCTCTTTTGGTGGTTTGTGGGTGTCAGACAGTTCAATCAGGTCTGCATCCTCAATAAAGTCGGGTAGGGACTGGTTGACATACTTTAAAAGATAGGCTGTTCCTGAGGCATGCATCCGCGCTGTGCGACCATTTCTATGGATAAATTCTTCCCGCTTATAAGGTAATTCAAAATGGATGATATAATCCAGGTCTGGCACATCAATCCCACGGGCAGCGAGATCAGTGGCCAGTAATATCTTATGCGTGCCGTTTCTGAACTTGATTAAAGCTCGCTCGCGATCCAGTTGTTCCAGCCCACCATAAAAAACGGAATGCTGGATTTCCCGATCCCATAAATACTCCGTTACCGCAGCAATTGTATCCTTTAAATTACAGAAAATAATCCCGCGACCATCACCCACGTGGGCCAACAGCTGTTTAAGTGTTGCTAGTTTATCCTGGGTAGGAGATACAACTATATTCAATTTTAGCTTGGTTTCCTCATCTGTCAAAAAACTGATTCGTTTTGGATGGGGCATTTTCATGAAAGGCGGAATTCCAACTTTTTGTGTGGCAGACGTCAAGATCTTTTTCTTGAGTTTAGGTAGTGATATCGCTATCTCGCGCATCTCGCCTTCAAAACCAGTTTCCAATGATTTATCGAACTCGTCCAATACCAATGTATGCAATTGATCTACCTTAAAATTACCACGTCTCAAGTGATCAGCCACACGTCCTGGCGTTCCTATAAGTACCGCAGGTGGCGTGGCAAGTAGAATCTTATCTCCAGATCCTGAACGACCACCATAAACAGCATTTACCTTGTGACCGCTGCCCATCTCGCGCAGGACCTGCTCAATCTGGATGGCAAGCTCTCGTGAAGGCACAAGAATGAGTACTTGAACCTGATCTACCGCAGGATCAAGAGCGGTTATAATGGGAAGTAAGAATGCAAACGTTTTTCCAGTACCAGTAGGCGAGAGAAGCACCACCTCATCATGCTCCATAATGGCATCATGTGCAGCAAGTTGCATCTCATTCAATGCGGTAATTCCTAATTTCTCAAGAATCTGGGACTGGCTTTTGTTTGACTCGCTCATGCTGCAAAGGTAGTTTGTTGAGGATTCAATAATTGCATGAGAGGGGTTGAATTGGTTTTATGTTGATATCATGCGATCGACCTTATAGAATGCTATTCTATTTGTGTGGATTTCGCTTTCGCGAAAGCGAAATTCATACCACTCTACACCATCGTGAGGTAATAAGCATCGCGGTCCTCATCGGTAATAGTTTTTATGGCGGTGCAAGGATTACCAACTGCCACGACATTGGGCGCGATATCTTTCACCACCACGCTGCCGGAACCTATAACGCTATTTTCACCTATCGTCACACCAGGAAGTATCACTACATGGCCACCAATCCATACATTGTTACCAATCGTAATGGGCAGTGCATGCTCTAACCCAGCATTGCGAGGAGTACCATGAATGGGATGACCAGCGGTATATATGCCCACGTTGGGCGCAATCATCACATTATCACCTATGGAAACTCTAGCGCAGTCTAAAATAACCAGATTGTAATTACTGTAGAAATTGTCACCAACCGTAATATTATACCCATAATCACAACGGAATGGCGGTTCAAAAAAGAAATTTTCTCCAGTTTCACCTAATAACTTTTTAAGAATCTGATTGCGTTTTTCAATCTCGCTGGGACGCAGCGCATTGAAATCAAAAATCAATTCCTTTGCTTGCTGTCGTTCATTGAAAAGGGTATCATCGTTAGCGAGGTAGGGTTTTCCTGCGATCATTTTTTCCTTTTCTGTCATAGCTACAGGTTTTGCGTGAATTTCTTAAAAACCTGCTTATGTTTTTCCAGATCAAGATCTGGCGACAATGATGCCCTGACGATGTAATCCTTATCGCCCTCTTTGGTCGTTCCCTGGGTAGAGGTTGCGGGCACTGTCCAGTAGCAACCTTTCAGCTGGCCATAACTCACGCAAAATTTGCTGCCGGGAATCTCGTCAATCATTTTGTGGATAAGCTTCAGGTTCAGTTCGCGTTTATAGGCTTCTTTTTCTGCCGCGGTATTTCCTTTGGTAGGAAGGTCGAGGGAAAATACGGATGGTGTAAATCCCTGCGCCGCAAGTTCCTCAGAAACGAAATTGATCTTGGCCTCTGGCAAGGTCTCGTGTACAAAATCTACAAACTCCCGGGTATTTTTATAGGCCGCAGCAATGCGCTGGTTCATCGATGGCAACTGCTCTGCAAGAATCTGGTATTGCTGTGCGGTTGCCTCATTATCACAAAGCTCCAGATGGTGACTTATTTTTTCCATCAAGTCTACCGATCGATTGTTTCCCACGGCATAACCGGCGGTACAACGCCCACCGCTAGGGAATTTAGAACCACTGGCATAAGAGATCGTTCGTACCTCTGATAGGATTTTTCCAGTGCCCAAAAATTCATAATTGGGACAAAACGTCTGGTCCAGGATAAAAACAGGATCAATTGCAGTGTCGCCGGTGGGTGTGGTCCGCTTTCGCGAAAGCGCACTTTTTAAGGCCTCAAGATCAGGTACTTCTACCCGTGGATTGGTCGGGATCTCTGCAATGATAAAAGGGACTGCATCCCATGCTGCGACTTGATCCAGCACACGATCGACACTACTGACCATGTCATTATCCCCATCAACGGGCAGATCCACAACTTCTACATTGTCAAGACATTCTGCAACTCGCCGCGCCTGGTCGTTGGTACCGCCGTAACAATTGGGTGGCACGAGAAATTTAATTGCTTTGCCCGGGTGGTGTTGCTGTGCAGCGTCGATCAATCCCATCATAATCGCATATTGGACAGACAGGCCACTGGAACCTACAATGGGATCTATGCTTGTTCCCGTGATATTCTTGACTGTCTCCAGCACTTTTTTCTTATCGCTCGCTACG
>JBBSPH010000181.1:0-5606 GCA_038258985.1 Flavobacteriales bacterium | reverse complement strand
GCCAAGGTAACCCTCAAAAACGGTAACCTCGAGATTGCTTGCTTGACGAGATCTTCCGTAGAAAGTGTGAAGGACGATGTTAAAAATTCGGTTAAAGGGGTAATGGTTTTGGCTGGAGTAGACGTCACTTTTTCAGGCGATTATCCAGGTTGGGAACCTAAACCTGAAAGTGCCATTTTGAATATTGCTCGGTCTAAATACAAGGAATTATTTACTGAGGATCCACGTGTTGTAGCTTGTCATGCAGGTTTGGAATGTGGTATTTTGGGAGAACGCTACCCAAATCTTGAGATGATTTCTTTCGGGCCTAATATTCGCGGTGCCCACAGTCCAGACGAGCATGTAGAAATAAAATCTGTGCAAAAATTCTGGAAGTTGTTGCAGGAGATCTTGAAAGAGATTCCTGTTGCTTAACCTTATAGCATATCACTGCTAAAGTTAACGATGTCAGTAGACCTTGCTTGACTCCATCTCATAAAAGCGATGTGTTTTCTACTAGTTGTAAATCAATTCTTCTGGAAATATTTGGACGCGTTTTATAACGAGACCGAAATCTAAAACTGAGGATCTGGCTGCTTTCTCTGGTCGTATTTAATATCGCTCAGCGCACCAGATTTAATACCTATAAAGAAGAACCAACTGTTGTTGACACCTATAGGATTCCAATTAAAGCTCATCCGGAAACTTTCCAGGTCACGCTCAAAACGTATGGTGGTAAAAGAAACACCTTTACCCACAAAGTCATAACCAGTATTACCACCTATACTCCAGCGAGGGGATAGTTCTAGATCACCACTTACCATGATGCTGTTGCCTGTAATCGCGTTTTGTCTCGTCGCATTACTATAATTCATGGTGTAGGCTACATTTAGTGTCCACGGCAATTCAAAGTTGTACCTACTTTCTTCAAGATTGACGTCCTTTTCTACAACCTCTTCATCTTCATAATAGGTTCCGGTGGCTGGATCAATGGGATCACCAAAAAGGTCATCCTCCCGACCACCATTCTTAAGCGTGGTGTTTTCCACCTTGTCTCCTGGCTTGTCACCGTCCTTTTCGCCACCATCTTCCTTGAAGTCATCACTACTCAGCCTAAAATTAAATCGCGCTCCAGCGTTGGTGAGCCTAAATAGGCTACCACCGTTATCAATATTGAATTGATCAATTCGTTGATTGTTGTTGTTAAGCGCATAGGGGTCTAGGGTCGCATTCAACTGAAGATCTACATCCTTAAAAACTGGAATAACACCACGCACATTCAAGGGGCTCAAATTGAGAGAGTCACCAGCTAAATTATAGGAAGTATCTAGATTCAAACTCTTGATCCATTGAACCTTTTTTAGCTCACCGTCCTCATTTTCTGGGTCTCGGACTTTTGCCTCGAGCGTATTTTGCAAACTGAAACCTACACTGCTGGAAAATACACGCCCTGGTGCTCCATAAATTGAGCCTTGAAAGCGGCTGAAGAATTGCTCTTCTTCAGATACAAATTGTCCTTGTTCATCCAGTAACCGCTCATAATATTGATCAAAAGAAGGATTTGCATTGTAAGACAGTGATGGTCTTATCACATGACGTATCGCTTGTACCTTTGACTCTTTGTTGTCGGAATTCCATTGTCCGTAAACCGTCGTTCCAACGCTTGCTCCATAGTTATAGGTACGGTAGCTGTCAAAGCCATTTATCGTATCCTGTTGGACGACGAGCGCACCGCTGGCATTAGGAACTAAGGTTTGATTAACGGTGTCAAAAACCCAAGTCTCCTCATAATTAGCGTTTGCACTGACACTGAAATAACCCACCTTGAAATTCGTCGCCACGGGTATATTGTGCTGTACTCCGGCACGAGCGTCATCCAGAAATCCAGCACCAAAGAAGTTGGTGTCTGTGGAATTAATGGTATTCTCTGCATTTACAGTGTACTGTAAATTGACATTCTGAATCAACCCTTTTTTAGTTCCGTTTTTGGGAGCAAATGGGAATATTCTGGAAACACTACCCTGAAAGTTAGGCAAGCGCATCGTGGTTTGATTGGATTCAACATTCTGGTTGACGGAAACCGTGGTATTTAAATTTACCTGCGGTTCACCTGGAAAGGTTTTGGCATACGAGATTGAGCTGCTCAAATTATTAATCAGCGTTGCACTTTGATTGGTCTGGTTGAATGAATTACGGTAAAAATCAGGGCTTCCCAAGTTGACACTAGCGCTGAAACGTGAATTAGGATTTGAATTTGCATCCTGACTGTGCTGCCAGTTCAAATTATACCTTCCAGACCGGTTAAAATCAGAAAAGCCACGTTCACTTTGTATGCGATTTTCAAATAAGAAGCGCAGGCTACCTGAATATTGGTAGCGTTTGCGGTAGCTGCTTTCTACCCGTGCGCCATAACTACCATTGGTAAAATAATCGCCAAGTACGGTTAGATCAACATAATCGTTGAGCGCAAAATAGTACCCTCCATTTTGTAGAAAATAACCCTGACTATTGTTATTACCAAAAGAAGGCAACACGATCCCGCTTCGCCTTTCCGTTGTCATGGGAAAAAAGGCAAACGGCAATCCTAATGGTGTGGGTACATTTGCAATGTACATATTCACCAGTCCTGTAACAATTTTCTTTTTGGGAACAAACTTGATCTTTCGGGCCAGAAAATAATATTCTGGATTTTCTGGATTTTTAGAGGTAGTAAATCGAGCATTGCGCATGAAGAAAACGCTGTCATTTACTTTTTTGGTCACCTCTGCTATAATGTTAAATTCACCTTGCGCCGTCTTCGAATTGTAGGTAAGCGCTTTTTTGGTGTTCTTATTAAAAATGATGGAATCGGGTTCTACAAGGTTAGATCCCTGCGTAAATTTTGGTTTCTGTACATAGTTTCCCGTACTATCCTCTACAATACCATAGGCAAACACGTTGCCTGTATTGTTGTCAATGATTATTTTACCTGCTTCTAGTGTAATGTCACCATAAACAATGACGGCCTCGTCGTAGAGCGTCAGGGTATTCTTGCGGCGATCAAATTTATTGTAACCTTGGGCATTTGACTCCAGTTTGTACTCCAGAAATCCTTTAGGTTTAGTCGTATCCTGCTTTGTCGTGTCAACTTCTTTAAGCACGTCGGTGAGTTTGACTTCAACAGTTTTAGTCGTAGTGTCCACCACGGGAGGTATAGGGCGTTGATTGACAGGTGTTTCCTGTGCCTGCAAGCCGTTGATTCCTGTTAAGAAAACTATTGATAAAATGATATGCCTTAAAATGGGATACAATCTGTACTAGGGTATATTCGTTAACGTACTTGGTCTGATTTTTGAAAAGTCAAAACTACATATAATTTTGCAGCGTTGAAGTGGTAATTACGCTTTCGCGAAAGCGAAAAAACCACCATCACGCAGCAACCTATTGCATTTTATGAAAACGAATATATATCTCCTTATTGTATTAGTATTTTTTCCTGCATTGATTTTTGCTGCAGACGTGGTAGAAATTACGACAGATCCACCGCGCAAGTTCGTAGTAGTGCTGGACGCAGGTCATGGTGGAAAAGACCCTGGATACACGCATGCTGGCGTTAGGGAAAAGGATGTGGCGCTCAAGGTGATGCTGGCTCTTGGAAAACAGTTGGAGCAGCACAAGGATATTCAGGTGATGTACACCAGAAAAACAGACATTTTTGTAGAACTAATAGACCGGGCAAAGATCGCTAACAAGGCAGATGCAGATCTTTTTGTATCGATACACTGCAATGGTTTTCACAAAGAACAAGCAAATGGTAACGAAACCTGGGTACTGGGCCTGCGCCGCAGTGATGAAAACCTCGAGGTAGTGATGAAGGAGAACAGTGTAATCCTATTAGAAGAGGGCTATAAAGAAAATTATAACGGTTTTGATCCTAAAGATCCATCATCCTATGCCACCAGCGTTCTTGCACAAGAGGCCTATATGGAGGATAGCATTGATCTTGCCGCATTGATACAGTCCAACTTTTCGCAAAAAGTGAAGAGAACAAACCGCGGTGTCAAACAAAATGTATTTCTCGTGTTACGGGAAAGCTATATGCCCAGTGTTCTGGTAGAAATAGGATTTATAACAAACAACAGTGAACGTTCCTATTTAACGAGTTCCAACGGAGAATCATCAGTTACTGAATCCATCTATCATGGGATTTTGAGCTACATTAAAAATCGTGATGTCAACTTTACGGATGTAGTGGTTGCTCGTGATGTTGAAGAAGTCACCATTGATAGCAAGCAAACGAGTAATATAAAAATCGACCCTGTATCGACGAGCTCCTCCTACTACAAGGTTCAAATTGCCGCAAGCAGTAAATCGCTGGAACCACGATCCAATAATTTTAAAAAACTCCCAGAAATTTCCAAGGAAAAGGACGGGACTGTCTTTCGTTATTTTACGGGCAACACCAGCTCGTTGGAAGAAGCTAGTGATTTGAGAGCAACTGCCGTCAAGAAAGGCTACAAGGAGGCATTCATCGTCATAGTGGAAAACGGCGTGAGGCGTAGGTTGTAATAACTGCTAATTAATTGTTAGGCATACTTAACGGGCAAACCTTATATTTACATTTGCTGAAATTGCTATGAAATGAGATTTACAAAAGAAATTAAAGTAGGTATATTGACGGTTGCCGCAGTGGCACTGTTCATTTTCGGTTATTCATTCCTGAATGGCCGCAACCTACTCAAGGCAGACCGCTCGTTTTATGCCGTCTACAATAATGTAGAAGGGTTGACCAAGTCAGCTCCTGTAACCATCAATGGTCTTATTGTTGGAAATATTGATGATATTTCTTTTCTAGATTCCAGAGGTAGGTTGCTCGTCAAGTTTCATGTCGAAGAAAAATTTAATTTCTCAAAGGAAAGTACCGCCACCGTTTACAGTACGGGATTGATAGGAGGAAAAGCATTAGCCATTATTCCTAATTTTGAATCTGGTGAACGTTTAGCGAAACCGGGAGATACCCTTAGATCAAATACGGATGATGGTATTGAAGGGCAAATTATGAAGGAGTTTTTACCCATGAAGGATAAGATTGAAAACATGGTAGTTAGTGCTGACAGTGTTTTGACTGCGGTTAGTAAAACATTAAATCCCAACACTAGAAAAGCTATCGTTCAAAGCTTGGAAGAACTCAATAAGACACTCGTTCAGGTGCAAGGTCTTTCTGCTAATGCAAATAAATTCCTATCTAACAACGATAAGGAATTAAGTTCTACTATTAAGAATCTTAATAAAACATCAAAGAATTTTGCAGCGATATCTGATACACTGTCCAAAGTGCAGATTGCGAGTGTGGTAAAGGATCTTGAACAAACTATAGGTAAGTTCAACAGTGTTATGGATGATGTGGCAGAGGGTAAGGGAAGTTTAGGAAAGTTGATGACCGACGACAGACTATACACCAACATGGAAAGGGCAACACGACAGGCAGAAATGCTATTGCAGGATATTAAATTGAATCCTACTCGTTATATCAACATTTCCGTTTTTGGGAAGAAGAATAAGGAATACGAAGAGCCAGAAGACCGAAAGCAGTAATTTATGGAGTACTTACCAAATATCATTTTTGCCATTCTACTAATAGGAATGGT
>JBBSPH010000180.1:0-5606 GCA_038258985.1 Flavobacteriales bacterium | reverse complement strand
GCTTTCGCGAAAGCGCAATCCCTCGACGATCTACTTAAAAAGTACAACAGCCATAGCGTACCCTACATTACCGTACAGGAACTGGCTAAGGACTATGACAGTTTTATCGTGTTGGATACCAGAAAAAAAGAGGAGTTTGACGTGAGTCACTTACCAAATGCCATCTGGGTAGGCGAGAAATGGCAGCCTACAGAACGATTCCCAGCAAATGCTAAAATTGTAGTGTATTGTACCATAGGGGTACGCAGCGAGAATTTTGGCGAGAGCATGTTGGATTTTGGTTATTCAGATGTGAGCAACCTGCATGGAAGTATATTTTCATGGAAAGATGCAGGGTATAAGGTAGTTGATAGTAACGGGATAGCTACTGACAAGGTACACACCTACTCTAAGAGTTGGGCAAAATATTTGAAAACCGGCGTCAAAATTTACTAAGTGTTACTGCAATGATGGATCTTCCCAAATGGTTTTGGCAAATTTTATTATACACCAGTATTCTGGGCAGTGGATATACGGTATATCTTATGTCGACTGGGGCTCAAGACCGCAGTTATATTTGGTATCTCTTTTTATTTATGATGGCGATTTGGTTTGCTATGCGCCAAGTGCGGAAACAATAAGGAATTACTTTATTCATAAACTAAAAGCCCCAAACGTTTAACGTTTGGGGCTTTTGGTAAAATGAAGATTTTTATAAATCAAATGCTTTCTTCACTTGATCAACAAAATCCAATTTCTCCCAGGTAAAAAGCTCTACCTCACGGGTAACCTTACCGTTGTAGGGAGATTCAAATATTTTCGTCACCAGTTTAGGTTCGCGACCCATGTGTCCATAGGCTGCAGTTTCTCTGTAGATAGGATTACGCAGCTTTAAACGATTTTCAATCGCCGCTGGGCGCATGTCAAAAATAGCAGCGACCTTTTTGGAGATCTCGCCATCCTTAAGATCAACAGTGGAGGTTCCATAGGTATCGACATTTATACTGGTAGGCTGTACGACACCTATCGCATAGGATACTTGTACCAATACTTCAGTCGCGAGACCAGCTGCCACTAGATTTTTTGCTACATGTCTTGCGGCATAAGCTGCGCTACGATCCACTTTTGAAGGGTCTTTTCCAGAAAAAGCTCCACCACCGTGGGCGCCTTTTCCACCATAAGTGTCCACAATAATCTTGCGACCGGTAAGTCCCGTATCGCCATGTGGCCCACCTATTACAAATTTGCCGGTAGGGTTAATGTGATAGGTAATATCGTCATTGAATAGCTTCTGGGCGTATTCAGGCAAATGTTCTTTTACTCTAGGGATAAGGATCTCTACTAGATCTTTTTTGATTTGCGCCAGCATTGCATCGTCATCGTCGTTAAATGGGTCATGCTGCGTAGAAATCACAATAGCATCAATGCGTTGTGGCACATTATCATCGCTGTATTCTATGGTCACTTGAGATTTGGCATCTGGACGCAAATAGGTGATATCAGAATTCTCTCGACGTAATTTGGCGAGTTCAATCAATATTTTATGAGAAATATCCAGCGCAAGAGGCATGTAATTCTCCGTCTCGTTCGTCGCATACCCGAACATCATTCCCTGATCTCCAGCTCCCTGCTCTTCTTTACTCTCGCGATCAACACCTTGATTGATATCTTGTGACTGCTCGTGGATCAAAGAAATGACACCACAAGAATCACCAGAAAATTTATATTCTCCCTTAGTGTATCCTATCTCGTTGATGATCTCGCGGGCAATATGCTGCACATCTAAATAGGTATTTGACTTTACTTCTCCGGCAAGCACGACCTGTCCAGTTGTAACTAGCGTCTCGCAGGCTACTTTGGATTCTGGGTCAAAGGCAAGAAAATTATCCAGCAGCGCATCGCTTATCTGGTCTGCAACTTTATCTGGGTGACCTTCACTGACAGATTCTGATGTAAATAAATAGGGCATATGGTTGTTACGCTTTCGCGAAAGCGAACTCACTACAAGTTCTCTAACGATTAATTAAAAATGGAGAGGAAAGGCGACCGTGCTGGAAATACTTCTGGTTTAGCATTTGTGTGCCGCCAAAAAGCGGGACGAGGTTGCAATCAGTCAAATCAATCCTCTTTCAGGTGGCAAATATACATATTATGTACGGTTGCCCTAAACTTTGGTATTTAATTAATAGGCATGGCTCAAAGTGCACTTATTAATTCATACGCGCCCTAAGTTCCTCAATTTGCGCCTGTTATTCCTTAATGGCGTTCACAAGTATAGGAATTAGAGCGATATAGTCTACAGATAACGATTTCATATCATCAGTTCCTTCTGTAACGACTTCAGGTAAATCGGTCTGTAGATCCTGCGCCATAAAACCGAATCGTATTTTATTGTTTTCGTCGTTGATATAATTGTAGGAGTAGGCTTTTAGAGATAGTATTTTTTCTAATCCATAACCCAGTTGCGCGATATTTTCTTTTTTACGGCGGTCGCTTACTTGATTCAGCGTTTGATAATAAACGTTTCTCCAGGACTTGTCAGACCTCCCTAATGTCCTGTTGTTATTGGCAACGGGAAAAAATGCAAATTCTGTAAACTGATAATCTGCAACTGACCCGCCATTAGGGCCGATATTGATGCGCAGCCCTCCATTAACGGTGTCGTCATTTGAATGGACCCCTTTGGTATAAACCCTTCTAAAGTGTCTATCGAACCTACCAATATCGTAGGTTCCTGTTCCCGTCACAAAATTATCTGGAGAGTCGACTGCTGGGAGCATCACGTTAGTATCAAAAGAAAGGCGGCTTGCATTTCCGAAGGCGAGATTAATGCTCCCACCAGCATTGGTATTCTGCATAAAAAAGGTTGTACCTGATTGAATCATATTGAGATCGTAAGACTCAAAGTCTAGGGAAACACCGTCGAAATTGCCATCTGTCTTAACCACTAATTTCCTGCCAGGATCTGTTGCTCCAGTACCTATACCGACATTTCCATTTGCTTTAATCCTTATATGCTCCACTTTATTGGTGGCAATGGAGAGATCCGTATTATCTGATGTACCAATGTAATTATTGGTTCCTGCCCCAGGCGTAGTGCCAGCATTGCCACTCAATGTCCAGTCTGCGCTCTGTACACCTGCATCATTTGCCGTGGTGAGTTTTTCCCACCGGCTGCCAGACCAGTAGTAAAAGCCTTTACCAGTCGTAGTGTTGACATTGTAGACCAGTAGGCTCTCCAGTGCACTTCCCGTTATCGGATTTTGATTATTGAGGTTGGGAATGTTGACTCTGGGAATCATTATGCCTTTGTTTGTTGCGCTCACATCCAGGAGGGTAGCATTATTTGGGCTTGTAGTTCCTATACCTACTTGGGCAGGCAATATGTGAAACAGCATAAAGATGGAAATAGTGACAAGTCCAGAGGTAAAGTTGGTTTTCATAAGGATTGGTTTACCTCATACCTACGTGCCCTTGGTTGTTCACAGTTGTCTGAAAATCAGCTGAAATACTTAAATAAACGTTTTGGAGAACTATTCGTACAAGATCGGTACATAATTGTCCGACTACCAGAGCAACGGCATTTATACTCCTTTCTGAAAGTTGCCGTTAATCGGATGGCCTACTGCAAGAAACTGATAGAGAAAGCGGTACAGCAATAATTTCAGAGCCTAACATGTTTGGCGTTTTGTTGTTAATCATACAAGTCAAACATCGAATTTCGCTCCTGCCATATTTGTCCATCCTAGACCTTTAAGGCAATATTTTATACCCGTATGAAATCGGCTGTGATTGCAACTGATTCTTATGAAGTCACCTATCGAAATTCCAAATCGATTTATTTCTATTTGACGGTAATTCTAGATTTGAACATCATAGTTAAGTAGGATTTAAGTATCAGTAAATCAGTTCAATAAGCGTAATGATGGTGGGCTGGACAAACAGTTGTATGTCATCAAGCAAATAAAAACTCGTCATAACTTTTAATTTTGATAGTTGATGTTGGTAAGAAGAGCGTTTTTACCTGACCAGTGCCCAACCTAGATTATATATGACCCTAAATAAATACAGTAAAACAGTTACCCATGATCCCACCCAACCAGCTGCACAGGCAATGTTGCATGCCATTGGTCTATCAACTGATGATTTGCAAAAGGCTTTTGTAGGCATTGCGAGCACTGGTTATGAAGGAAACCCGTGCAATATGCACTTGAATGATCTCGCTAAACTGGTAAAAAAAGGGACGCTAGATGCAGGATTAATAGGGTTGATATTCAATACTATCGGAGTGAGTGACGGGATTTCCATGGGAACGCCAGGAATGCGCTATTCATTGCCATCTCGCGATATCATTGCAGATTCCATGGAAACGGTGGTGCAGGCGATGAGTTATGATGGGCTGGTAACCGTGGTGGGTTGTGATAAGAATATGCCTGGTGCTTTGATGGCGATGATACGATTGGATCGACCTAGTATACTGGTGTATGGAGGTACGATCGATAGCGGTTGCCATAACGGTCAGAAATTGGACGTTGTTTCCGCCTTTGAGGCGTGGGGTAGCAAGGTGGCCGGCACCATGGACGAGGAAGAATATCAACATATAGTAGAGAAAGCATGTCCTGGCGCAGGCGCTTGTGGTGGCATGTATACCGCAAATACCATGGCCAGCTCTATTGAGGCATTGGGAATGGCATTACCCTACAATTCCTCAAATCCTGCTTTAAGTGATGACAAACAACTGGAGTCTGTGAATGCAGGAAAAGCCATGCTCAATTTAATGGAAAAAGATATCAAGCCGTCCGATATAATCACAAGAAAATCATTGGAGAACGCCATCCGATTGGTAACAATTTTGGGAGGCTCCACTAATGCAGTGCTGCATTTTCTGGCTATCGCACGTGCCGCGCAAATTGATTTTACACTCAAAGATTTTCAGAAAATAAGTGATAACACGCCATTTCTAGCAGATCTCAAACCCAGTGGAAAATATTTGATGGAGGACATTCACCGCATCGGTGGGATTCCTGCCGTTATGAAATACTTGCTAAGCAAGGGCTTGATCCATGGTGATTGTTTGACCGTTACCGGTAAAACAGTTGCCGAGAATCTAAAGGATGTAAAAGATCTTTCCAAAGATCAGGATGTCATCAAAACAGTAGAAGAACCGATCAAGGCTTCAGGGCACTTGAGAATGTTGTATGGCAACCTCGCCACAGAAGGGAGTGTAGCAAAGATTACAGGCAAAGAAGGACTTCAATTTTCTGGAAAAGCAAGAGTTTTTGACGGAGAGTACGCTGCAAACGATGGTATACGCGATGGAAAAGTAGAAAAAGGTGATGTTGTCGTTATTAGATATGAAGGTCCCAAAGGCGGCCCAGGAATGCCAGAAATGTTGAAGCCCACAGCAGCCATCATTGGCGCTGGTCTGGGCAAGAATGTAGCGTTGATAACCGACGGTCGTTTTTCTGGTGGAACCCATGGATTTGTGGTGGGACATATTACTCCAGAAGCGCAGGAAGGCGGTACCATAGCACTTGTTCAAGATGGTGATATTATTACCATCGATGCCGTAGAGAACAGCATTGTATTACAAGTGTCGGACGATCAGCTTGCTCTTAGAAGGAAGC
>JBBSPH010000179.1:0-5620 GCA_038258985.1 Flavobacteriales bacterium | reverse complement strand
TACTGGAGCATGTCCCAGCAACTGGCACACCATACCATCAATGGTTGTCGTGTCAATAGTGGTGATATGATGGGCAGCGGTACCATTTCTGGCCCCACTGCAGACAGCTACGGTTCAATGCTGGAGTTGAGCTGGGCAGGCGAGAAGCCTGTTAAATTAAATGATGGCTCCGAGCGTACATTTATAAATGACAATGATACGGTGACAATGCGCGGCTATTGCGGTAAAGGTCCGGTGCGTATAGGATTCGGTGAGGTGTCCAACAAGATTTTGCCTGTCTACAAGCCTAAAACTAAAAACGCAAAATAGATGTTCGATTGTTCCGCTTTCGTATTTCGACTTCGCTCAATATGAACTTCTTCGTCGCTTTGCTCCTTGAAAGCGGAATATCTACAGCATTAAACACCCAATTCAATTCATGCAAACATCAACAATTCCCTACCAGCGGTTGCGGTTTTTTTCTGGGATCATAAAGGATTACCTGGATCAAAAGGAGTCTGTGGAAGAGTTGTACCATCGTTTCCCTACCCTAGAGAACTTTCATGAACAGCTAAAAGAAAAGACGGGTCAGCGAGATTTGGAAACGCAGCGCAAAGTATTGAAAGAACGGCTGATGTATCAGTATAATGATATTCCCGATGCAGAGGCAACGGTAGAGAATATTAAACTTCTCGCCGATAAAAAAACCTTTACCATTACCACGGGCCACCAGCTTAACCTATTTACCGGGCCGCTGTATTTTCTTTATAAAATCATTAGCACAATCAATTTGTGCAAACAATTGAAGGTCGAACACGGTGAATATAATTTTGTGCCAGTGTATTGGATGGCTACGGAAGACCATGATTTTGAGGAGATCCAGTATTTTAATTTTGGCGATCGCAAACTAGTTTACGATCGTGAGAGTCATGGTGCCGTGGGTAGATTGAATACAGAAGATTTAAACGAATTAAAGGATCAATTCAGGATTTTACTGGGCTCTACAAAATATGCAAAGGAGTTAATCCAGCTATTTACCGATTCCTATTTACTGGATAACCTTGCCAAAGCCACCCAATACCTTGCCCACCAACTATTTAAAAATGAAGGTCTGGTCATTGTCGACGCAGACGATAGAGAGCTAAAAAGTCTAGCCGTTCCCTTTTTCGAAACCGAGTTAACCCAACAAGTTTCCCATCAAGAGGTCACTAAAACCTTAGATCAATGGAATAGTAATTATAAGGTGCAAGTCAATCCACGAGAGATCAACCTTTTCTATTTGACAAATGCAGGTCGATACCGGATTGTCAAAAAGGAAGATCGATTTTATCTAGATGGAGCAGAGGATAGTTTTTCAGAGAATGAAATTCTGCAGGAATTGCACGATTATCCCGAACGTTTTTCTCCCAACGTTATTATGCGACCGCTGTATCAGGAGATCATATTGCCCAACTTATGCTATATAGGCGGTGGTGGAGAGATCGCCTACTGGTTGCAGTTAAAGAGTTATTTTGAATCGCAGGAGATACCATTCCCGATTTTACTATTGCGCAATTCTGCTATGCTCATGAACATAAAGCAAACGGAAAAGCTCACAAAACTAGATTTAGTTCCAGAGGACCTATTCAAAGAAGAATATCAACTGGAAAAGCAGATCGTAGAGCAAGTCTCGCAAATCAACATAGATTTCAGTAAACAGAAAGCTTTTTTAAACGAGCAATTCAAAGAGCTCAATGAATTGGCACTAGAGACGGATCCTTCATTTCTGGGAGCAGTCGGCGCGCAGGAGAGAAAGCAAATCAAAGGTTTAGAAAATTTGGAAAAGCGGTTGTTGCAAGCCCAAAAGCGAAAATGGAAAGATCAGGTTGGTAGAGCGACGGCATTACAAAAAGAACTTTTCCCTAACAATAGCCTGCAAGAACGCCAGGCAAACTTTTCTTATTTCTATAAAGATCAAGGGCCAGATTTGATTGAACAGCTACTGCAAGAACTCAACCCGCTGGATTTTGGGTTTACCGTTGTAGAGCTATAAACAATAGATCCTAATTTCTTGATAAGTGACGCGGGTGAAATTCACGCGTATTTATTTAATAAAGTAAATTTGCACATGCAAAACAGTGTCTTAATTCTAGATTTCGGATCACAGTATACGCAGCTTATTGCGCGTCGGGTTAGAGAACTCAATATCTACTGCGAGATCCATCCATTTCATAAAGTTCCACGAGATTTATCAGCATTTAAAGCGGTTATCCTATCTGGAAGTCCATTTTCAGTTCGTGCAGATGATGCGCCACATCCAGACCTTTCCCATATTAAGGGAAAATTGCCTTTATTGGGAGTTTGTTATGGTGCGCAGTACCTCGCACACTTTCATGGCGGGAAAGTCGCACCGTCCAGTACAAGGGAATACGGTCGTGCAAATCTTACCGTAATCAAGGATGCAGAAGATCTTTTTGAGAATATTACAGAGAATTCACAAGTATGGATGTCGCACAGCGACACCATCAAAGAGTTGCCAGCAAATGCAGTAACCCTGGCTAGTACGCAGGATGTCATCAATGCAGCTTACCGCATTGATGGGGAACAGACCTATGGTATACAATTCCATCCAGAAGTGTATCACAGTACAGATGGTAAGCAATTACTGCATAATTTCCTTATCGAGATTGCAGGTGTTAAACCAGACTGGACTCCAGGCGCATTTGTCGATATGACGGTGGCCGAACTCAAGGAGAAGATCGGGAATGATAAGGTAGTTTTGGGTCTTAGCGGTGGCGTGGATTCCAGTGTGGCTTCCATTCTTCTGCACAAGGCAATCGGCAAGAATCTGTTTTGCATATTTGTCAATAATGGGTTATTGCGAAAGAACGAATTTGATGAAGTGCTCCATCAATATAAGGACATGGGGCTCAACGTCAAAGGTGTAGATGCCACGGCACGATTTATGGATGCCTTGAAAGGGCTAAGTGATCCAGAAGAAAAGCGCAAGGCCATAGGTCGCGTTTTTATTGAAGTATTTGATGACGAGGCGCACGCGATCGAGGACGTGACCTATCTAGCTCAAGGAACCATTTATCCAGATGTGATAGAAAGCATATCTGTCAATGGACCCAGCGCGACGATCAAATCCCACCACAATGTAGGCGGGCTTCCCGACTATATGAAGCTTAAAATTGTAGAGCCGTTGCGCATGTTGTTTAAGGATGAGGTGCGACGGGTAGGAGCAGAGATGGGCATGGCAGCAAGCCTTTTGGGTCGTCATCCATTCCCAGGACCAGGACTTGCGATACGCATTTTGGGAGATATTGATCAAGATAAAGTACGCTTGTTACAAGAGGCAGATGCGATATTTATCGCAAACCTCAAGAAGTGGGAATTGTACGATAAAGTCTGGCAGGCAGGTGCCATATTGCTGCCAGTCAACTCGGTAGGGGTGATGGGAGACGAGCGTACCTATGAAAAATGCATTGCGCTGCGGGCTGTAGAGAGTACAGATGGAATGACGGCAGACTGGGTGGACTTACCACACAAGTTCTTGCAGGACACCAGCAACGAGATAATAAATAAAGTAAAAGGCGTTAATAGAGTGGTGTATGACATTAGCTCAAAGCCGCCTGCAACCATAGAATGGGAATAAAATGATAAGATCAATTGTACTATTGATGTTGGTGTGTTTCGCTTTCGCGAAAGCGAACTCCTCCACACTACAAAGCTATGATCGGCACAAAGTCGAACAGGGCGACACCGTTTATAAGATCATCAACAAATATGATATCACTGCAGAGCAGTTGATGGAACTCAACCCAGACCTAAAATTAGGTCTGAAGGCAGGCGCTGTACTTCTTATTCCAAAGTCCAATAAATTATTAACTAAAAAGGAAATAAGCAGCTACAAAGAGCACAAAGTGCGTCGTAAGGAAACGCTTTATACCCTAGCTAAAGAATATGGTGTTACTGTTCTAGACATCAAAGAGGCAAACAAAAAACTCTACTCAGAAGGATTACAGAAAGGTGATAAAATCAACATTCCTGTTTTTGCTGCAACTACAAAACCTTTACCCGGTAAAATTGAAAAACCTGAAGCTACTGAAATACCAGAGTTTCCCAATCAAGGAGATTTACCAGCTGGTAAATACCGAGTATTAAAATCTGAGGGAAAATACCGAGTGGCTAAGAAGCATAACATTTCGGTGGAAATACTTGACGATCTCAATCCCGGTATCGCAGACTTGAAAGACGGTATGGTATTGAACGTACCCTATGAACTGGAAGAGTCTATTAAAAATGTAATGATACCGCCTGTAAAGAAAGAAGTAAAAAAAACGGAAAAGGAAACCAATACTTCTGGGCTTAAATATATGGAATATGAGGTGCAGCCTAAAATGACCATGTATAGCCTCAAGAAAATGACCGGTCTTTCACAAGATGCTCTAGTCGCATTGAATCCAGAGCTAAAGGACGGTGTGAGGTCTGGCATGATGCTACGCATACCTTACAAAGGAGTGAAGGGGCGGGAAGCACCTGCAACCTGGAGTGGTAAAGCCAAATATGCGCGACTAGTAGACAGTATCCGTAATTATAAGAATCAGCGTATCGCGGTGATGCTCCCATTATCCATGAATAATGCTACGGCAGACGATTTTGCAGGCCGTTTGAAAGGTGATCGCACAATGCGTATTGCGACAGATTTTTATAGCGGTATGATGATCGCGCGGGATTCTGCGAGAGCATTAGGGGTATCGGTAGACTTTGATGTTTTTGATACCGGTAAAAATGAAAGTACTGCCGTGAGCATCATCAAGGCAAATGATTTCAAAAAGTATAACAGCGTTATCGGGCCATTGATGGCCAAAAATGTGGTAGCCGTGGCTAAAGAATTGCGTGATGAAGATATTCCAGTAATCTCGCCACTTACAAATACGGACGTTAAACTCTACAAGAACCTTTTCCAGGCTAGACCAGACGAGGAGTTTTTAATGAATCGCCTTAAAAATTATCTGGTCACTTTCGCGAAAGGCAAAAATGTCATCATTGTAACAGATAATAAGAAACCCGAGTTGAAGCAGAAGTTTGCTCCACTTTTCCCAAATGCTAAAATTCTTTTCCCTAATGAGGGTAACTACATATCCAGTAGTAAATACACATCTGCGCTTTCCAAAGAGCAAGATAACGTGGTCATCATGGCGGTGGATCACATAGGGTTTATTACCGATGCCGTTTCAAATTATGCAGCTAAAGCCAGATCGTACAACATCACTATGGTGGGTATGGATGACTATGATGACATGAGCGTTAATAATATGGGACTTGCTGCGGTCAATTACACTTTCCCACAGGTAAATAGAAATACCAGCAGCGAGAATATTTTTTCAACTCACTATTTCAAAAAGCATGGTATCACACCAAGTGAATATGCCACGCGAGGTTTTGACGTGACCATGGATGTCATTTTACGCCAGGCTAGTGCGGACAATTTATATGACAGTGCCATGCGCAACGGAAAAACCATCATGGTAGAAAATAGTTTTGAATACAATAAACGTTTTATGGCTGGATTTTATAATGAAGCCTGTTATATTTTGAGGTTTCAGCCAGATTTAAGCATTAAGGAAGTAGATTGATCCTATGGAAAATAAACCAG
>JBBSPH010000178.1:0-5635 GCA_038258985.1 Flavobacteriales bacterium | reverse complement strand
TCCAAGTGGTTGGTAGGTTCATCCAGTAATAGGATGTCGTGTTTTTCCAGCAGCAATTTTGCCAGCTCGATACGCATGCGCCACCCACCCGACAGCTCGTCGGTCAGTTTATCAAACTGCTCTGGTTTAAAGGCGAGCCCCTTCAATATCTTTTCAGTTTCTCCTTTGTATTGATATCCACCGATGATCTCGTATTCATGCGTCAGATCGCCAATGCTTTGGATCAAGTCCATGTAGCTATCGCTCTCATAGTCCGTCCTGGTTGCTAGTGCATGGTTAATTTCTATCATTTGGGACTCTATGGATCTCGCTTTCGCGAAAGCGGTATACGCCTCTTCCAACACGGTTCTACCCATTTCAAAGTCGATGTCCTGACGTAAAAAGCCAATGCTCACCTCTTTCTCGATCGCCAGAGAACCCTGATCTGCTGGAATATCGCCTGCGATGACCTTGAGCATCGTGGATTTTCCAGCACCGTTCTTGCCTATCAAGCCCACGCGATTTCCCGCATTGAGCCTAAAGGTTATTTCTTCAAAAAGTGGTTCGCCGCCAAAGCTGACGTGCAAATCGTGGATGTTGAGCATAGCAAATTTGTATCTTTGCAAAGATGCGTTTATCCCATTGAACTCTAAAGTTTTCCTATGCTAAAAGGCACCAAGATCTACAGTATTTTCACAGGAACATGTCCCGTCTGTCAAGAAGAATCCATGTACACCAGCCCGAATCTCTACAATCCCAAAAAAACACAGGAGATGCATGAACGCTGCTCGAACTGTGGTACAAAATACAAGATCGAACCTAGCTTTTTCTACGGCTCTATGTACGTGAGTTATGGTGTGGGAATCGCCATCGCGATGGTGGCATTTGCACTGGCATACTTTGTATTTGACTGGACACGCTGGCAAATATTCTGGCTGATTACTGCTATTTCCATATTTAGTTTACCCGTTGTTATCAGGCTTTCTCGTAACATATGGATCAATCTTTTTATGGACTATGATCCCAGTAAGAAGAAAAATTAAGCGCTGCTAATCTGTGTAAAACCCAACGTACTTTCAGATCTTATTATTAATATAGAGAGGCGATTCCCGATATATTGTAACGTGTAATTTACAACAATGGAGTAGCGCTGTCTATTATAGATCGAACCTTGCGATATCCATTTCTTCAGGAAGTTTTGATTGTTCATAAATAGATGCACATAACAAGCTTGAAGCCCAAGGCGATACTAGTGATGCACGGCTGCCCATCCCGTTGACCACATGCATGTTTTTGTGAAGTTTGTGCGTTCCCACAAAGGGCCTTCTATCCATGGTAGTAGGTCTTATACCACTTTTGTGATCAATTATTTGATAGGGTAATTGTACTATAGTATCGAGCCTAGAAATCAAATAATCCCTAGCTTCACTTGACGGCAAATCATCCATGTAATCGCGATCATAAGTCGCTCCAACCCAAAACATGTCTGCTTTATAGGGCATCAAGAAAATAGAAGATTTGACAATCTGTTTCAGTACTAACCCTGGACATTTGATGATCAAGATCTCACCTTTATTCCCTTGCAAGGGGAGATCGCGGAACCATGGGTTCTCAGAAATCCTAATTCCTTCCGCAAAGATGATATGTCGTGCTTTCTTGTACTCGTAAGTTATATGGTCTTCCTTAACTTCCAATCTTGAGTGATCAAATCCACTTGAATTGAACTCCCCGCGTGCTGAAAAATAGGCAACCGACTCCTTCATGTAGCGCTGAGTGTCCAACCATCCGGTTGGATTTACCTCTCCGAATCCATGTGGCGCACTCACACCATTTATTGATGAGTCTATAGGTTCAGAATTCATGAAACTGCTAAGATCTTCCCTAGCTGATTTACGGATCCAAGTCGCTCTTTCTTTTTCGTCGTGTAATCTGCGCCAAATGGGTATATAGGTGATGACTGGTTGGTCAAGGTACTTTTCAACTTCCTTATAAAAGGGCAACATAAAATTCACTTGTTCTTGAGCCATCCATACTGGGCTAAATCTCTTTAACACCACTGGATTGAAAACACCTGCCGCAACATGACTGGATGCCGCGGCGCCGTCTGTAATCCAATAAATCGATTTCCCTTTGAGGTGCCACTGCCATGCAAGAGTGGTTCCAGCAATCCCGCCTCCAACTATTATCACATCATTCATACCTCAAAAATACAGACTAACACGCATAAAAAAAGCCTTGCTAACGCAAGGCCTCATGATTTATATTATAAAACTTTAGTAGTTCCACATATCAATTTCAAAGTTTCTAATCGTCTCTTTCAAACGATCTGATTCCAGCAACTGCATCATCGAATTCTCTGCTATGTAGCTGTTGATCTCGCGATCTCCCTGCACATTGTCTATCTTATAAATGGTTGCGTTGAAATGCCTTGAATTAAGCAAATGATCGAATGTAAGCGGTCTCGCGGAATTTTTCTCATTAAAAACTTTCGCCTCATGCAGGATGTCTCTCAACTCTGGATAAAATACCCAAAACAGTTCTACACCTTCTGCATCCTGCAGGAAGTTAACGTCTGGGGTCACTGGAGCGATAGCTATCATTCTATATTTCAATTCCGCTTGACGGCTATCAAAATACCATACACCACGTATGTGGTATTCCTTCACCATATTTGCATTTACAGTAGTCGTCGTAATGTATTCTGCAGGAACACTACCGGTCTGATTATAGATGGTAATACCTGCGTCTGAGGTATCCACCGTCTTTAAACTGCTGCCGATTTCTGCAAAATTCTTTTTGGTATTTCCATAAGAATCGGCATAAAGGTTAACAAGTCCATCTGCGGCAGCTTTAGTAATCACATGAAATAATGATCTTCTGTTCCCGCCTACAAAGTTGGTGTCTACTGGATAGTACAAAGGAAAATTGATCTTTTCATCAAGATCAATCTTTTCCCATGTATTGCGTTCCCACAATATATCCCGATCCCCAACGAAACCATAAGGTAAAGGCTTGTCATTATCGTTAATGACCTGCTCCAGCGTCTTTTCACCTATCTCTTCAAAAGACTTGGCATTCAAGATATTGTTTTGCGCCTGGCTCAATCCACTTACGAGGATTAGGACAAACAGGGCGATCACTTTATTCATGTTTTTCATTTTAAGAATTAATCTGTCAATTCTACAGATACCGGAGTTACCGCTTTCAAACGTACCCCTGGAACGCTTGCCTTGATCTGGGCAATTTGAACAATTGATCCCTGTGGTGCACGTTGCAAAGCGCTTTGTGCCGCCGGGCTAAGTTTGTTTCCTGATACCTTGATACCTGGCTGACCCTGGACTTTTAAAATAAATTCAGATACTGTTGGCGTCAAGTCAAAATCAAAATCAAGAAACGCAGCAGATATCGTAGATATTGCAAGGTTCGATCTGTTTTTTCTCACACCATCAAATTCTCCACTAATCAAACCTGTTGGGTTAGGAAGATCTTTGATACGGAATTTTTTAGAGTCATTTGCTTTGGATCCGTCGGGTAAGGTTGCAGAAACACTAATGTTAACATCTGCCCCACCAGCTGGCTTCATCATGTAGCTAGAACCACCGCGACCACTCAAACCAGGTGCACTTGCCGATACTTTACTAGGATCAACTCCCGCAAAAGATATAGTCATTGGATTGTCTACACCACGGTATACAACGTTCATTTTATCTGCACTGATTGTTGCACTATTGGGACGACCTATTACAGAATATTTCTGTGCAATCGGAATTTTGACTTCCTCTCCATTTTCCATGAAGGTCATTTCTCCTTTGATTTCTTTGTCACCCACAGCGCCAGCACCAAAGTTTAGCATCACGCGTCCATTCTGGATTTGACTTGCAGGAACCTCAGCACCATTGATAACAACCCTTGTCGGTTTCATGTTATCATCATATCTACCTAAAACCACTTCACCCACTACGTTTTCTCCATTGAAGAATGCGCCCTTTTCAAGACTAACGATAGAACGGTAATTATTCATCGATGCAATTTGAATAAGCTCTCCCTGCAATAGTTGTCCTAGAACATCTGCCTCTGCATTCTTAACTTCATTTTGCATCTGGGTCAGATTTGCCTTTGAGGCAATAAGTGGATAACCCTCAAACCTATAATTCAAATAGTTGATCTTTTCACTATCTGGCTCGCTGCTTACTGATGGTACGTCACTCGTATCAAACTTATTTTTGATCTCTGCCTTTAAATCATCATAACCAGCTGCTGGTAATGCTGCAATCATTCCCTCACGATAATCATTCATTTGTTGAATGAACTCCTTACCATCTGGAGACAATCCGTCACCTTGGAAGAATTTAGTATCAAGAAAGTCTGTTTTGTCCTGTGACTGAAAATCTCCTTGATTCTCAGGATCAACGGACGCCATCATTTCCGCTTTTACACTGGCTAGATAAGTATCAAATTTTTCACTTATTTCAGTAACCTTTGCTGCTGCCTGTGCTGCTGCCTGATATTGTTTAGGTTGTTCTGATGCCTTTGCGTTTAATGCTGCAAAGGATGCCTCATTTCTCATTTCTAGTGTTGCGTTGTTACCAGCTACACTGCTTTCCATAAGACCAAAAGCCGTCAAGACTTCCTTACTCATATTTAATGCCAGCATAGCGATGAAAACCAAGTACATTAGGTTAATCATCTTCTGCCTTGGGCCTTGTCCTCCTGCCATAATTGTCTAATTAGTTTTGTTTAAATTGAATCTGACTAATTATCCTTTCATGGCTCCTAGCATGTTCCCATAAACGCCATTAAGGCTGCTTAGGTTATTTGCTAATCCTTCCATCTGATCTTTTAATCTACCTGCGTTGTGGGCAACCTGTTCGTTGACCTCAGCCTGGCGTGCGGTACTTTCTACCTGTACTTTGTAAAGACTATTCAATGATTCCATCTGGGCGGCAGCAAGTGCCATTTCCTCAGAGTATTTTCTGGTAGAGGACATTGCCTCTGCCGTTGGCGCTATTCCCTTTGCAGCTCCTTCAAAACTACGGATGCTGGTTCCAAGGCTTTCCATTAAAGCGGCATCAACCTTAGCATCTTTCAACATCGCGTCCAATTTCTTGGATAACAATCCTGATGCTTCTTCCTCCTCAATAACTACTGCTTTGTTCGCTTTCGCGGAAGCGACACCGCCAGCAAGTTCTGGATAAACGATAGACCAATCCAAGTCATCATCAACAGGCTCAAACGCAGAAATGAAGAAAATAGCAGCCTCTGTCAATAGCCCAATGGCGAGAAGATCACCACCAGTCAGCGTATAAAAACCTAAGGGTAATTCCCAGTGTAAAATTTTGAAAAGTGCACCGATGATAACGATAGAGGCTCCGATACCGTAAGCCATATTAAATAATTTCTTTGTTGTTTTGGATTGTGCCATTGGATAATATACTTAGTTATTGGTTGATTTTAAATTATTAAGAAGAATGTAATTAATTTGTAGCTGCATTGAGTGTGACATCAGTACCCACATAGGACTGTACGGTTCTAAAACCGATGTAACTTCTTGCAGAATCCTGGTACTCGTAGTCACGTGTCCCAACCTCTAGGAAGTAGGATACATCTTTCCAGGATCCACCACGAACACCCTTACGACGGTTATTCTCGTCGTTTA
>JBBSPH010000177.1:0-5712 GCA_038258985.1 Flavobacteriales bacterium | reverse complement strand
TTGACAATGATGTTACTATTTTCGGAACATTACTTACACCTAAATCGGAATTCGATAAAGTTCTTGTCATTGTATCTGGATCCGGTAAAATTTCTCAAAAAGCTCATAATTTCCTGACCGAACATCTTTTAGAAAATAATATTGGTGTCTTTCGATTTGACAAAAGAGGTGTTGGAAAATCTACTGGTGCATATGACGACCGACCAAAAACATATACAAATGATTTTGTTGCAATTCATCAAGAATTAAAGGTGCTCAAGTCTGTTGAAAATAAATTCATTGGATTTTTAGGACATAGCTTAGGAGGGCTGGTCACGATTCAAACAATTGAAAATGATGTAAAACCCGACTTCTTGATACAATGGTCTACACCAATTGGAAAACCTAGAGAAATTGCAAAATATCAGATTAAAAATGGTTTAAAAAACTACGACGATAAGATTTTAGGTAATTCCCTTGAAGAGAAAATTCAGATTTTAAATTTCGTGCATGGAGTTATAGATGAAAATGTCAACTTAGAGACATGGGATATTTGGAAAACTACGCTTAAAGAAGCACGTAAAAATGGCTTCAAAAGAAAACAATTTAAAAATTATATTTCTACCTATTTTGTTGAGTTTGCCAAAATCGATAATACGGAAGTGTATAAAAATCTCGACCTTCCAACTTTGGTCATTATGGGGAAACAAGATATTCTAGTTGATCCAGTCCTCAGTAAGACAGAGCTGATGCAAATTGAAAATTCGAATATAGAATTCAAAGAAATTGAAAAGTTAGGTCATTTCATGACTGATAATAAAACCGATCAAACAACAAATGAAATCTATAATGTTGATCTATCCTTTAAAAACTATCTTGTTAAATGGATGAAGGAAATTGAAAAATAATTTATCCTTATAAACGCTATCATTAAGCTAGTAACGCGTAAGAGTGAAATTATTGTGATTTTAATTCAGTAGCGCTCATAAACTAGAAAGATCACACCAACCGTAATTTGATAATTTTCAAACAATCCACCCCATCCCACGAGCGTGCGCCACTGCCTCACTGGAGTCCTTAACCAATAGGACTGGGCATACTTCAAATACATCTGCCATTTCCTTTATCGCCTCCATTTTTTTAGAGTGGTTGACGGCTCTTATATAGATTGCTTTGATGCGCTCCGGATATTCAGTGGAGGCATTGGTGTAGTATTTCGTATCGTGCTCGCCGGCATCACCTATCAGGACAAATTGTAGGTCGGGATAATGCTTTAAAATGTTGATCAGTTCGTGTTCTTTGTGTGGTCGCTTTAGTTTTGGCGTTCTATCCCAGGGCGTGGGAAAGTCCCGCAAAAGGATAGGGCCTTTAGGAAAACCGTGAAAGTCCACAAACTTTTCTAGGTAACGGTACAGGTTCCATGGGCTGTTGCTCAAATAAAAAAGCGGATTATCCTGCTTTCCCGTGGATCCACGGTGAAGCAGTTGATAAAAGCTAGCAGCATCCTTGAAAGGCACCCGCCGGTCATAATTGCGGAAAAACGTATTAAAGGCAACGCGCAGCTTCAAAAAGCTGGTAACGCCCGTCTTCATGATTGTATCATCAATATCGCTAATAATTCCGTAACCAGCCGTGCTGGGTGGAACAAGGGTTTCACCAACAAACTTATTGATGGATATTCTTTGTTGGGATTTCGCTTTCGCGAAAGCGGAATTCCCCTCATCAAAACCGACGTTTAATTGCAGGTATCCCTTATCGTCTGCAATATTCTGCAAGTCGGTATCCGTGTTAATGTCAAAAAGGAAATAGCCCTCATTGTCCGTTTCAGTCTCAAAAAAATCACCATTGGGAAGCGTCAATCGCACTGGAATATGGCGCAACTCATCGGTAGAGAACGCGCGCCATGTATTGCGCAATGTTTGGTAAAACGTCTGCTGTTCAAACAATTTTACGGGCTGGTCCTCCAGCGCCCGACCACGTACATACAAATGGTGCTCACCGCTATAGGTTCTAAAAACGTCAATGATCCACGGGTCACGTTGGAAAAGGCTCATAAATCTCTTAAAAGTCTAAATATACAATCTCCTAACAAGTGAAATCTTAATTCATTCCCTAAACAACAAAGCCGCTTCCATGGAAGCGGCTTCTTATTTTACTGAAACATTCTTGATTAGAACTTCTTAATGAGCTCTGCTCTTTCCGTCTCGTTTTTAGTCTTGATAAAATTAAGCTCATTGTCGCAGGCAATCATGGTGTCTGGATTGAAACTACTTTTCTCATTATCGTTGAGCGCTGCTATTTCTGCCTCGTTTTTGGTTTTTATAAAATTTAGCTCATTGTCACAGGCAATCATGATATCTGGATTGAAAATGATTTCATTTGCTCTCATTTCCTCAATTCTAATGTCATTTTGAGCCGTTTCAATTTCTTCTCCGCCTTCTCCCAAAATAGGTGCAATCACCAGCCCTATCAAACAAGTCAATTTGATCAAGATATTCATGGATGGCCCAGAAGTATCCTTGAATGGATCTCCAACGGTATCTCCTGTGACCGCTGCTTTGTGAGCGTCAGATCCTTTGTACGTCATCTCGCCATTGATCAATACACCAGCCTCAAAGGATTTTTTAGCATTGTCCCATGCGCCACCAGCATTGTTTTGGAAAATTGCCCATAACACTCCGCTGACCGTAACTCCAGCCATATAGCCGCCTAGCATTTCTGCAATGGCAAGCGAGTTCATCCCAAAAATCATGGGAACAAATGCAATCACCAATGGAAATCCTATGGTTAATACACCAGGTAGAACCATTTCCTTTAAAGATGCTCTTGTAGAAATATCGACACACTTGTCGTATTGTGGTTTACCGGTCCCCTCCATAATTCCAGGAATCTCACGGAATTGTCTTCTTACTTCTTCTACCATCTCCATCGCGGCCTTTCCCACTGCATTCATCGCTAATGCGCTGAATACCACGGGAACCATCCCACCTACAAAGAGCATGGCAAGAACTGGTGCTTTAAAAATATTGATACCATCAATACCCGTAAAAGTCACGTAAGCAGCAAACAGGGCTAGCGAAGTCAATGCGGCAGATGCGATGGCAAATCCCTTACCTGTTGCCGCTGTTGTATTGCCAACAGCATCTAGAATATCGGTACGTTCCCGAACTATAGGCTCCTGCTCACTCATCTCTGCAATACCACCAGCATTGTCAGATATAGGGCCGAAGGCATCAATAGCCAACTGCATTGCTGTAGTAGCCATCATTGCGCTGGCAGCTAGAGCCACGCCATAAAACCCTGCAAGGGCATAGGAGGACCAGATCGCAGCGGCAAACAATAAAACTGACGGGAAGGTGGATATCATCCCGGTCGCCAGACCAGCAATGATATTTGTTCCAGCTCCCGTGGATGATTGCTGTACGATTTTTAGGATAGGTTTTTTACCAAGCCCAGTGTAGTATTCAGTGACTGATGAAATAACAGCACCAACGACAAGGCCGACTAGACAGGCATAAAATACGTTCATGTTTGAAATCATTACGGGTATTTCGTTGCCATTTACGTCTAGATTTTCCCCAAAAAATTGCATCTGCAATGTATCAGGAAGTAACCACATACATAAACCATAGCACGACGCTGCCACCAGAGCGATAGAGGTCCAGTTGCCCACATTTAATGCGCCCATTACCTGCGCTTCTTTCGCATTGTTATCTTTAATCTTGACTAATAAAGTTCCTATCACAGAAATAATGATTCCCACTCCGGCAATGGACATAGGCAATAGAATCGGTCCTATACCGCCGAAACCTTCACTTACTATATCGCCTCCCATGTCACGGATGACATAGTTACCTAAAACCATGGCTGCAAGGACAGTTGCGACGTAGGAGCCAAATAAATCTGCTCCCATACCAGCCACATCACCTACATTGTCACCTACGTTATCTGCAATAGTCGCGGGATTTCTAGGATCATCTTCTGGAATTCCAGCTTCTACTTTCCCGACAAGGTCAGCGCCTACATCGGCAGCTTTAGTGTAAATACCACCGCCAACTCTGGCAAAAAGCGCGATGCTTTCCGCTCCTAAGGAAAATCCTGCAAGTGTTTCTAGAACAATCGTCATGAGTTCGCCCGGCGTTTTCATCACACCGCCAAATTCGGCTGGTGCCCACTCGCCATTCATGAATAAGTGGAAGAAAAGGATAAAAAATAAAGTCAATCCAAGAACGGCAAGTACCGCAACACCCAGACCCATCACCGTCCCACCACCGAAGGATACTTTTAGGGCTTTTGGAAGGCTCGTTTTAGCCGCTTGTGTGGTTCGCACATTTGTTTTGGTGGCGATCTTCATCCCTATATTTCCCGCGTAGGCAGAGAACAGTGCTCCAAAAATAAACGCCACCAGTATCATCCAGTGGGTCGTGGGAATAATAACAGAAACAATCCCTAACAATACCGCCACTACTACCACAAAAATGGCGAGTAGTTTATATTCCGCTTTGAGAAACGCCAGTGCGCCCTCATAAATATGATCAGAAATCTCCTTCATCTTACCGTCGCCGGCATCCTGCTTCATAACCCAGGATTTTTTGGTGAGCATAAATACAAATCCCAGTGCGGCCAAAACCAATGGCGCATAAATAACTAATTCTTCCATCTGTTAATTGATTGGTTTTTAATTATCGCTAATGTAATAAAATTCTGTTAACGATAATATTTCGCTAGAAATTCTAGCAAAATCGTAATTAGGAATAAAAGAAATAATTATCGCTGGGATGGAATGACGCTGCCAGTGAGTTTGCATTGTACCGCTCCCGGTGTAGCACAAACCTGTAGGTTTTTTGCTTTCGCGAAAGCGAAACACCTACAAATTCATCTGGAAAAGAAAGTGAGTAACACTATCAAAGGTGCTGCAAGCGGGTCTAGAAACTAAATCCGAAGCTTCCCGTAAGGGCGATCCTGCGAGCGTCTGGCAACTCATTGTAGTTGCCTCTAAAGCTAACATCCAACCTCAAGATGCGGAATATATTCCCGATCCCAAAGCTGTACTCGTAGTAAATATCTTCTGGCGCTAGGTATTCTACACTACTGCGATTGATGGCAATATTATCATCACTGATGGTACCATAAACCGCTTTAAAACCTACCAGTTCACGTAAATCCAACTGCTGCAAACCCGGAATTCTTGAGAAAATACGGCCGTTAAAATTATGGTCAAGGTGCAGCGTCACATATTCATCAGTCACAAATTCATAGAAATTCATGGTATTGAATGCACCATCGAGGTTAAAATAAGTCTGGTTACCGGGAATCACGTCCAGTAAGGCAAGCGGCACAGTGCCGAAGGTCTTTCCAGCTTCTACACGAGCTGTCAACCTGCCGAAAGCACCCAGTTGCAATGGTTGCGAGTAGTAAAATTGTACCCGATCATACTCAAAATCGCTGTTGAGCACGTCCTTTAATCCGCGGGTGTAATTTGCAAATAGAATCGGATATTCACCTGAGTTGATCAATGTTCTGTCCACACCATAATTTGCGGTTTTACGACCTGGAGTGAAGGTGGTGCTAAGACTGATGTCTGTTTGTTCTACCTCACCTTGAATGTTCAAAGGTTCTTGATTTAAATAATCGAGGCTAAAAAACTCTGGATTAGCACTTTTAATGGTGCGGTAACTGCTGCCCAATCTAAATTCAAGATTGTACAGCGGTTCAAAACTTAGGGCGAAAGTC
>JBBSPH010000176.1:0-5728 GCA_038258985.1 Flavobacteriales bacterium | reverse complement strand
GGCTAGCCTTATGCAAGCTCCTGCTGCAACCCTTCAACGTATTGATCATGGATGAGCCCACCAACCACTTGGACATCCAGTCTAAAAATGTATTGAAACAGGCGCTCATCAAATTTGCGGGAACCTTGATCGTGGTATCGCACGACCGTGAATTTTTACAGGGTTTGACAGATTTAGTGTACGAATTCCGCGATCATAAACTGCACGCTTACCTTGGTGATATTGACTATTACCTGGAACAACGTAAGGCTCGTGACATGCGGGAAATTGAAAAAAGCACGGTTGTGGAGGGAGGTTCGCTTTCGCGAAAGCAAAATAGCGACGACAATAAACCAACATTCGAACAGCAGAAAAAGGTCAAGTCACTCAACAATCGCCTTTCAAATGCGGAGTCCGAGATCAACAAACTTGAACGTGAGGTCAAAAAGATGGACGCAGAGCTGGCTTCCAATTATGAAAAGACTGCTGCCGACCCTAAGTTTTTTGAGCAGTACAAAGTCAAGAAAAAATCACTGGAGGAGTGGATGGGAAAATGGGAAAGTGTATCGGTTGAGTTAGATGCCTTGACCTGATGTAGGTTACATTTATTTGTATGCACATCTTTAAGGTTTTTTTAACTCATCGCCTATAGTGGTAGTCTAGTTTTGTGAATTAATGTCAATTACAACTTCTTACATTCATGCGTAAAATAATACTAATTGTACTGGCAGTTGTCATTATCGCTGGTGCCGCCATAGGTGCAAAACTGATTATCGACAGTAAAACTGCGCCACAAGCAGAAGTGAGGAAGGAAGTTAAAATTGTTACTACAGATACCATCCAAAATACCTCGATACCCATTGTAATTCCTGCAAATGGAAATCTACAGGCAAAACGAAGGGTAGAACTATTTGCAGAGGTTAGTGGCGTTTTTAGACCTACCGGAAAATTGTTTAGAGCAGGTCAGGAATACCGTGCCGGTGAAACACTAATTTCCATTGACAATGTAGAGTTTTACTCACAAGTACAAAGCTCACGCGCAAATCTGAACAATCAGATTACCGCTATTATGCCAGATTTGCGTCTGGATTATCCAGAATCATTCCAGCAATGGCAAAGTTATCTCGATAGCTGGAACAGAAATTCAAGTACACCATCCTTACCAGAACCCGTGAATGACAAGGAGAAATATTTTATTACTGGAAGGAATATCTACACCACCTATTACGATATCAAAAATCTTGAAAATAGATTGACCAAGTACCGCATCACCGCACCATTTACTGGTATCGTTACAGAGGCGATGGTGTCTGAGGGAACGCTGGTGCGCAATGGACAGCAGTTGGGAGAGTTTATACAAACCGGCACTTATGAAATGCAAGTTTCTATAAGTGCAGAGTTTGCAGATTTATTAGAGATAGGAGAGAAGGTTGCCTTGAACAACATATCTGGCAGCAAGACCTATCAAGGTGAGGTAACCAGAGTGAACGGAAAAGTAGACCAAGCTTCTCAGACCATAACAGTAATCATTGAGGTGAAAAGCGATGATCTTAAGGAAGGAATGTATCTCACCGCAAACCTAGATGCGCAAAATATATCTGATGCAGTAGAGTTGGACCGCAGTCTTTTACAGAATGGCAATCAATTATTCGTTGTAGAAGATGGAAAGCTGACCATGAAACAAGTCAAGCCGGTTTATTTTTCTGATAAAACGGTTGTTTTGACTGGTCTGGAAAACGGAACCGTAATTATTTCCCAGGCAGTTTCTGGTGCCTATGACGGGATGATCGTAAAAACAGAAGAACAGGCCAAAAAAGATAAGGCAACCGAAGACGCTGCCAATGCTACTAAGGCAAAAGAGAACTCATGAGGTCAGTAATCGCTTACTTTATCCGGCACCATGTAGCTGTAAACGTTGTAATTGCAGCATTTACAATCTTTGGTATCTTGGGAATGCTGTCGTTAAAGTCTTCATTTTTCCCACTCGTTGATTCTAAAATAATTACGATTTCAGTCACTTATCCCGGAGCATCGCCTCAGGAAATCGAGGAAGGTGTAGTTCTGAAAATCGAAGACAACCTAAAAGGAATTGAAGGGATTGATCGTGTGACCTCTGCATCACGGGAGAACGCTGGAACCTTGACAGTAGAAATTATCAAGGGGTACAACATCGACTTTATGTTGCTGGAAGTAAAGAACGCGGTAGATCGTGTTCCCTCGTTTCCTGTAGGAATGGAACCTTTGGTTGTTGCAAAACAGGAAGAATCTAGGCCCACGATTGTTTTCGCCTTGAGCGGGAAAAATGTACCGCTAGCCACGCTTAAACAACTTGCCCGTGATGTGGAAAATGACCTGAGGGCTATCGACGGGATTTCCCAAATTGCCATTACCGGTTATCCAGCAGAGGAGATTGAAATAGCTGTTAATGAAAATACCCTATTAGGTTACAACATCACATTTCAAGAAGTAGCAGATGCCGTTGCGGCAGCTAACATACTTACCACCGGTGGTAATATTAAGACGGATGTAGAAGAGTATCTCATCAGGGCCAATAATAGGTCTTACTATGGTGACGAATTGAACTTTATACCCGTCAGGACCCAGCCAGACGGGACAACGATATTTCTAAAGGATGTAGCCACGGTAACTGACCGCTTTGCAGAATCGCCAAATGCGTCTTATTTTGATGATGAACGTGCAGTGAACATGACGGTCACAAGCACAAATGCGGAAGATCTCGTAGGTAGTGCAGATAAGGTCAAGGATTACATCAAAGACTACAACCAGCGATTTACCAATGTGCAATTAAATGTAGTACGGGACCTGTCCATCACGCTTAATCAGCGTACCGCATTGCTTACGGAAAATGCAGTGATTGGGATGCTGCTCGTGTTACTATTCCTGTCTGTGTTTTTGAATACCAGACTGGCATTTTGGGTTGCATTCGGGTTGCCGATAGCGTTCTTGGGGATGTTTATTTTTGCGGGACAGTTTGATGTGACGATCAATGTGCTTTCCCTATTTGGGATGATCATCGTTATCGGAATCTTGGTGGACGATGGAATCGTGATTGCAGAAAATATTTACCAACATTATGAAGATGGTAAAGACCCGATAGAAGCGGCAATCGATGGCACGATGGAAGTAATTCCACCTATCATGAGTGCGATCATAACGACGATTCTGGCATTTTCTACTTTTTTGTTTTTAGATGGAAGGATAGGAGAGTTTTTTAGTGAGGTATCGGTAATCGTAATATTGACCCTAGTTGTTTCTTTAGTAGAGGCACTTATCATCTTACCCGCACACCTTGCTCATTCAAAGGCGTTGGAACGTCACAAAGAAAACAAGCCCAAAAAAGGAATAGCCAAAGCCTTTCAAAAGATGAGGGTGGTCAACGAATACGGTGACAAAGCAATGAACTGGATGCGCGATAAAGCGTATGCTCCCGCTTTGAGATTCACTCTTAAAAACCAGTTTTTGACATTTGCATTTTTTGTGGCTGCTTTGCTGCTAACGGTTGGTTCAGTAGGTGGTGGAATTATAGGGGTTACCTTGTTTCCTCAAATCTCTAGCGACCAAGTGTCCGTTACTCTTGAAATGCCTAACGGAACCGCTGAATCTATCACAGACAGTATTATCTCCAGCATCCAGAGAAAGGCCCAAATTGTTAATGAAGAACTTACCAAAGAGTATTTGACCGATGAGAAATACGGTGACTCTGTTATGCTTTTTGAAAATGTAATCAAGGCACAGACTTCATCATCCTCTGCAAATCTATCGATCAATTTACTACCGGGAGAAACTAGGCCTGAAGATTTGAAATCACCAATTGTTGCGAATAGGCTAAGGGAATTGGTAGGTATTGTGCCGGGAGCAGAGACCTTGACCTTTGGGTCGGGAGGGAATTTTGGAGGTAGTCCAGTTTCCGTTTCTCTATTAAGTAATGATATTTCAGAATTGAAGGCAGCAACTGAAGATTTCAAAGAAATTTTGAGCCGTAACCCGTTATTAAAGGATATTGAAGACAACGACCCGGCCGGTATAAAGGAAATCAAGTTGGAATTGAACGACAACGCCTATGCGCTGGGATTAAACAGCAGGACGGTAATGAGCCAGGTCCGGGCAGCATTCTTTGGTCAGGAGGCACAGCGTTTTCAACGCGGGCAGGACGAGATACGTGTTTGGGTGCGCTATGAGCGTGATAACCGGAATAGCATTAAGGATATGGACGAGCTGCGCATCGCGACACCTAGTGGCGATCGAGTCCCGTTGCGTGATATTGCAGACTACACCATTGAGCGAGGTGATGTTGTTATCAACCACCTAGAAGGTCGCCGTGAGATATTGATAAGTGCGGACCTAAACGATCCTAACCAAAGCGCAACGGATGTTCTTACTGACATTCAAGATAATATTATCCCAGAGCTGCAAAAGAAATACCCAACCATTTCACCCAATTATCTTAGTGGCCAGGCACGGGAGGCAGAAAAAATATCCAGCAGTGCAAGCTTCATCTTTCCACTGGTTTTGTTGATTATCTATTTTGTAATCGCATTCACCTTCCGTAGCGGGACGCAGCCCATCATGTTGATTTTGTTGATCCCATTTAGCTTTATTGCTGTTGCTTGGGGTCACTGGATCCACGGGTTCCCAGTAAATATCCTTAGTATGTTGGGAATCATCGCCCTTATAGGAATCATGGTCAACGACGGGCTTGTACTTATCGGTAAATTCAATTCCTTGATTCAGGAGGGAATGGATTTTGACGAGGCGCTTTTTGAGGCTGGTAAAAGCAGATTCCGAGCTATATTTTTAACATCATTGACCACCGTTGCAGGTCTTGCGCCCTTGTTGCTGGAAAAAAGTAGACAGGCACAATTTTTAAAGCCTATGGCCATCTCCATCTCTTATGGTATAGCCATCGCCACCATTCTAACCCTATTGCTCTTACCGCTGTTCCTAAGTTTTGGAAACAATAGCAAGGTGTGGATCAAATGGTTGCGCACGGGTGAAAAAGTGAGCAAGCGGTCAGTCACCAGCATTGCAAAGGAGCAGCAGGCACTTGAAGAATATGAAGAAAAAAAGAATGAATAAGCAACTTCTCAAATGCATGATGGTGGTGGTTTTGTTCGCTTTCGCGAAAGCGAACACACAACAATCATTGGACACGTTATTGACCAGGGAAGAGGCCGTTGAGCAGATGTTGCAGAATAATTTTGATATTCAAATTGCACAGAATCAAGAACGTATTGCAGAAAATAATACCAGCGTCCTTAACTCAAATTACTTGCCCAGCGTACAGGGAACCGCAGGTGCTAGCTATGACCTCACCGACTCAGAAACTGACTTTAATGGTGCGGTCGATACGCTAGGAGTATTGCGTCCTAATCTTATTTTGAACGATCAAGAGACTAGGCAATATAATGCAGCGATAGGTGTGGACTATACCTTGTTTGATGGGCTGGGTAGATTGTACAATTTCAAACGGTTGCAGGAGCAGTATAACTTGAGCCAGTTGCAGGCACGCTCCACGGTTGAAAATACGACGCTCCAATTAATGAGTGTGTACCTAGAGGTATCCCGTCTAACGGAAAACCTGGATGTTTTTCAACAGACATTGGAGATTTCAAAACAACGTAGAACGCGGGCGCAATACCAGTTTGACTATGGGCAGGTAAATAAACTGGAAGTTTTAAATGCGCTGGTTGATATCAATACAGACAGCATTAATGTGCTCAATACCAGG
>JBBSPH010000175.1:0-5749 GCA_038258985.1 Flavobacteriales bacterium | reverse complement strand
ATTCAAAAACTTGCGCGGACTGAGAGGCTCGAACTCCCGACCCCTGGTTTTGGAAACCAGTGCTCTACCAACTGAACTAAGTCCGCAAACCTGTTTTATGCAGTTTAATCTGCTGTAATTACGCTTTCGCGAAAGCGAAAACTTTACCTATTGCTTAACAACGGGAAAGTATCCTATCTAAAATTCATTAGAAAGGATACTTACCTTTGTTAAAAATATTAATCTAAAATTTCAGTCACCTGACCTGCTCCTACAGTTCTACCACCCTCACGGATTGCAAAACGTAGTCCTAGACTCAAAGCGATAGGCTGGATAAGATCAACATTAATTGTCAAGTTATCTCCTGGCATTACCATTTCAACACCTTCTGGAAGCATGATGTTTCCTGTCACGTCAGTCGTACGAACGTAAAACTGTGGACGGTAGTTGTTGTGGAATGGAGTGTGACGTCCACCTTCTTCTTTTTTCAAGATATAAACCTCAGCCTTGAATTTAGCGTGTGGCTTAACGGATCCTGGCTTGGTGATTACCATACCACGGGAGATTTGAGACTTCTCAATACCTCTCAATAGGATACCTGCATTATCTCCCGCTTCACCTCTATCAAGGATCTGACGGAACATTTCAATACCAGTAATGGTTGATGTCAATTTAGCAGCACCCATACCGATGATCTCAACAGGATCTCCAGTGTTTGCCACACCAGTCTCAATACGACCAGTTGCAACTGTACCACGACCCGTGATAGAGAATACATCCTCGATAGGCATCAAGAAAGGCTTATCAACCTCACGCAAAGGCTCTTCAATCCAGGTGTCAACAGATTCCATCAATTCAAGAACTGAATCTACCCATTTTTGCTCACCATTCAATGCACCTAATGCAGATCCAGAGATTACGGGACCATTGTCACCGTCATACTCATAGAAATTCAATAGATCACGAACTTCCATGTCTACTAATTCAAGTAGTTCCTCATCATCAACCATGTCTACCTTGTTAAGGAAAACAACGATGCGTGGAATACCTACCTGACGTCCTAGAAGGATGTGCTCGCGAGTTTGTGGCATAGGACCATCAGTCGCAGCAACTACAAGAATTGCACCGTCCATCTGGGCAGCACCAGTTACCATGTTCTTTACATAATCCGCGTGACCAGGACAGTCTACGTGAGCGTAGTGTCTGTTAGCAGTTTGATACTCTACGTGTGAAGAGTTGATCGTGATACCACGTTCCTTCTCTTCTGGAGCATTGTCAATTTGATCAAAACTTGTTGCCTTAGAGTAACCAGCATCTGCCATTACCTTAGTAATTGCAGCAGTAAGAGTAGTCTTACCGTGGTCAACGTGACCAATAGTTCCTACGTTAAGGTGGGGTTTCGAACGATCGTACGTTTCTTTAGCCATAATTATAATCTTAGTTTATATTAGTGTTTCAATTAAAAACTGACACGGATACAAAACCAAATCAGCTTATACTATTTAGGGTCTCATTGAGAGACCTTTCTTTCATTTATTCTAGAGCCAATGATGAGATTTGAACTCATGACCTCTTCCTTACCAAGGAAACGCTCTACCCCTGAGCTACACCGGCTTGTGATGTTTACGCTTTCGCGAAAGCGAAATAGCCAAAGGCTTTTTTTTTACACGATCAATACATTGATCGGACTGGACTCCCAAATAATAAGGAAGAATTGAGCAAGAGACCAGGCTTGCTTTGAAAAGCTCAGCACAAGATTCTCACCAGATTTCTCCATTTTTGAGCGAGAGACCGGGTTTGCTTCGACAAGCTCAGCATGAACTTCTCACCCATTCTCTCTCTTTGAGCGAGAGACCGGGTTCGAACCGGCGACATTCAGCTTGGAAGGCTGACGCTCTACCAACTGAGCTACTCTCGCGATTACCATCAAAATGATGGCTGTAATTGATTGTGGGGAGAGCAGGATTCGAACCTGCGAAGACGTAGTCAGCGGAGTTACAGTCCGCCCTCGTTGGCCGCTTGAGTATCTCCCCAAGAAATTACTTTCAATTTTTCAAAAAACAAAGAGCCGATGGAGGGACTCGAACCCACGACCTGCTGATTACAAATCAGCTGCTCTAGCCAGCTGAGCTACATCGGCTTATGATAGATTTAAAGCGCATCACGCTCCCGTTATTTCTAACGGACTGCAAATGTAAGCCTATTTTTCAATTTGCAAAAAATATTTAAAGAAAAATATTAAACTTCTGACGCAAATATTTCGTTCCATTTTCGATCCCTTGGTGAAGCACTAGGCGTTGAACTACTACTCTATTTATTTCTAGGGTGCGCCTTGCGATGGACATCTTTAAGCGCCTGCATGCTGGTATGGGTATACACCTGTGTGCTAGCTAGACTTGCATGACCCAACAATTCCTTGACGGCATTCAAGTCTGCTCCTTGATCCAACAAGTGAGTGGCAAATGTATGCCGCAATACGTGCGGACTTACCTTTACCTTAAGACTCACTTTTTTGAAATGGCCGCTGACGATTCTATACACAAGGGAATTATATATCGGTCGACCAGATTCTGTTATAAACAGGCACTCTGTTGCAGGGTCAACTATCTTCTTACGTAACTCTAGATATTTCAGGAGCATTTTGAGGGAGCCTTTCAGGAGAGGCACTAACCTTTCTTTATTGCGCTTTCCAATTATCCGCACTTGACCATTGGATAGATCGATTGACGAAATCTTCAAACCTATCAATTCTGCTCTTCTCATTCCTGTCGCGTAGAGCAATTCTATAAGCACCCGGTTGCGCACGTCTACAAAAGATTCTAGATCAACCGGCATTTCAAAAATCTGATCAATCTCTAGCTGAGAAAAAGGTATTTGCACTTTTTTGGCGGTTTTCAGACTTTTGTGCACCGTCATTATATTAGTTTGTAACACTCCTTGCGCTCGTAGGTATTTGTAATACGTTTTTAGGGAAGACGTTTTGCGATTAATCGACCGGCTGGTCAACCCAGCATCCATCAATTCTGAAACCCATTGACGAACCATAATGTATGGCGCATCGTCCAAAGCTACTTCTTGCTCTACTAAAAATTCATTGAATTGTTTCAGGTCAGATAGATAACCGCTGACCGTATGAACACTATATTTCTTTTCTAAAGACAGGTATTTCTCAAAGTCGGATAGGTGCATATAAAAAAACGATCCGATAAATGTAATCATTTATCGGATCGTCATGATTTAATATTTTACAAAGAACTACATGTTCTCTGCATCTCTCAAATGCTGGATGTATGCAGCTTTGATTTTCTGGGCACGATTAGCAACAGATGGTTTAGTAAACTGCTGTCTTGTACGTAGCTCACGCATCTTTCCTGTACGGTCAAACTTGCGTTTGAATCGCTTCAGGGCTCTGTCGATATTTTCTCCGTCTTTAACTGGTATTATTAACATAGTGTCATCACCTCCTTTCTTTGGGATGGCAAAAATACATTTTTATTCCCAATCCCAAACTAATTATGAAAATTTACTTTCCTACTACAAATTCGCTCATCATAAGTGTTGACATCACAACGCTCCAAGAAAACGAACTCTATACCCTAATTTGCCGCTGGCTTATAATCCTTGCCGTCAATGATCATCTTTGCAATAATCTCTCGCATGATCTCGCTTGTACCACCACCTATAGGGCCAAGCCTACTGTCTCTAGACATTCGGGCTAGTGGATATTCTTCAATATACCCATAACCACCTAAGAATTGAAGGCAATTGTATATCACCTCATCAGATATTTTTGTAGAAAGCAATTTTGCCATGCTCGCTTCTTTAACGGGATAAAGCCCTTTATCTAATTCTTCTGCAATAGAGTAGTTGAAGTTTTTTGCCATTTCTACCTCGCTCAACATATCTGCTAACTTATGACGCAATGCTTGGAACTTGTCCAGTGACTTTCCAAAAGCTGTCCGATCCTTCATGTAACCAATAGTATATTCCAGTGCATATTCTGCTCTGGCATGTCCATTAATCGCCATAATTAATCGTTCCAGCGCAAAGTGTTGCATGATATAAGGAAATCCTTTACCCTCGTCACCCATTAGGTTTGCTACCGGTATACGTACGTCATTAAATCCTATCTCGCCTGTATCACTGGCTCTCCAGCCTAATTTATTCAATTTAGTAGCACTTATACCCGGCGTATCGCGGTCCATCAAGAAAATAGAGATTCCACGGCCGTTTGCCTCTGGGTCAGTTTTGGCAGCTACGACTAGATAATCAGAATAAACACCGTTCGTAATGAAAGTCTTAGACCCGTTAATCACATAATGATCGCCTTCTTTGACAGCCGTGGTGCGCATTCCTGCCACATCACTCCCACCAAATGGCTCTGTAATACACAAACAACCAATTTTATCACCAGAAAGTGTGGACACTAAATAATCCTCTTTAATGCGTTCATCGCCTTCCTTTAATAAATGCTGTGCACCTAAAAATGCTTGTACCCACATTGCTGCGGCAAAACCTCCAGAATTGATGCGCTGCATTTCTTCCAAGAAAATTACCGTGTAGAAAAAATCGAGGTCAAGCCCACCATATTTTTCTGGGTAGTATAAACCGAAATAGCCCATATCACCCATTTTCTTGAAAATTTCCCGATCAATATGTCCGGTCTCTTCCCATTTGTCAATGTGTGGCACCGCCTCTTTTTTAAGAAATTCTCTGAAACTCTGGCGAAATGCGTTGTGCTCTTCCGTGAAATATTTTGAATACATAAAGTAAATGGTCTTTTTTTAGTCCAATGTCAAATATAGCTGAATTAACGCCAACTTCTCCTGTGGAAACCGCGAGGTGAGCATCACTGCTTCCCAATTCTTGAATCCATCACGCAGGGTTCGTTGCTCCAGCAACTTATCGATCAGGTAGTCGTTAAAATAGGGAATGCTTGACAGTTCATCACGAGAGGCTTTGTTGAGGGATACCTTTTTGAAACCAGATGGCACCGTAACAAAGAAACTCTTGCGCAGTTCAATCATCGTAGAATCAGTCAGGCCGTAAACTTGTCGCACCTGGATCATATCCACAAAACCCTTGAGCTTGTCTCGTTGCTCAATGATCCTTCCTGAAAGTGCTGGACCTATACCATACACCGCTTTTAACTGTTCGGCAGTTGCTGTATTTATGTTGCTGGCAACAATTTTACGATCGCTGTAGCTACTATTCTGGGTATAATTTGCCTTGGGGTTGTTGACCCATGCGGGAAACTTAAAGTAGGGCGCAATGCTATCCAGCCATTGATCGCTCACTTGGGTGATCTCTTTAAATTGTGCTGGTGAATTGATGAATTGTCCGCTTTCGCGAAAGCGAACCAACCGCAACAACTCTGCTTCTTTGAGACCTATCTGGTAGGCACGATAGTCATTGATATAATTGGGATTGAACGGGTAGATCGTATCCTTTTTACGAGCCTCAACCCGATTAAGGGAATCAATTTTATCCTGAAATTGTGTGGCATCTACGTACTCAAGCGGCTCTGATGGGATGGTCGCGATATAACCGCGTATGCCGCCGAATAGGATTAGTAATAGCATCAAAAGCAAAATCCCTCTTTGTTGACGTTTGTCAAACATGAAGAGGGATTTTAAATTTTTCATGGCGCTACTTAATTGATAGCCTCGCGTTTCAACCTAATGGCGCCCATGTATTTGTTGAATTCTTTCTTGACCTTAGGTGCAAGAAGCACAATTCCAATCATGTTTGGAACAAGCATGGAGAATAT
>JBBSPH010000174.1:0-5774 GCA_038258985.1 Flavobacteriales bacterium | reverse complement strand
GCGTGGCAAGGTTTTGTCCCACCACCCGCAACCAGGCAAATCTTGATTTGCGACAGAACCGTCGTACGATCCAGGAACCCAATTTTCCAATCACGAACGATAAAACTAGTAACAGCAGGGTTCCCACCAATTTCCAGACTGGTAACCCCAGTAAATTGAACTTGGCCCAATCCGGCATCATAAGTTCAAGTTTTCTAGGTCCATATTGCAAGTACAAATCTTCTATGTTCTCTACCGTATCTGCACCTATCAGCCAGAAGGCTCCATAATCCTTAAATTTAATACGTTGTAGGCGTAAAGACACATCCCTGCCATTCAAACTCACCTCACCAAAATACACACTGCGCCTAGGGTTTCCTGCTATTGCCTGATTGGTTGCCGTTTGTATATCGATCTGACCATCCGGTCTGTCAGAAATTGAACCCCAGTCAATATTCACCCGGTGGTTGAGTACGAAATAGAGTTTTTCAGCGAGGATAGCGGCATCTTCTTTTGACATGTTAATAGGCATGCGGTTGAAGTTGAGTGCATAACTCGCCTGCTCAAAATTACCATCCCGGCTGGCATAGATAAATTCTTCCAGCGCTGCCTGCGGTGTCCTTAAATTCATCTTGCTAGGCGGTAATCCTATATTGTCATTAATCCGTGATAGGATGTAGTATGACTCGTCGTATTCCAGGATAGGGTTGCTGCGATAGGTGTAATTATCATCTATGACAGACTCGTTGGAAGGGTGTTCACTTCTATTTGTTGTAATGGTATCTGCGCCAGGTTGAGCAATTCCAGACGCAGAGGAAACCATAATAATTAAAAAAAGATAATTCTTGAGCATAGTATGTTTTGAATGCCTAAAGATAGAACTAACTCAAAAATCACTTGTTATGGTTGGGTGTACTGCATAAAGACATAAACATTGTAAATATGTAACTTAATGAAACTATTTTCCACAAATTGACCACCTTGAATATGGCGCTGCTGATTTTACTAGCGACGACCTCTTTTAATATTCAAGCTTATTTTTGTGGAGATGAGTTGATTGACGTGGCACTTTTTTAGACGGTGACCTCCTGCTCCATGCAGGATGTAGATCCAGCGAGGCAAGAAGTAATCAAAGAAATTGCCTGCTATAATGACAAGCAGATCGTCTCTAATGCACAGCAGAACCTGTAAAAAGCAACGGCCAAATTTAAATTTGAGCAATTGGTTTTTATCACCTCCTACGCTCAATCCTATGCTTATATTTTAGATACACCCACTTTCCAGCCTGCTTTATTTTTTTCCAGAGCCTCGTCACCATTACCACAACCGCCTTATTTAATACACGATTCCTTCCTGATTTACATCGATTTTGCCTTCAGTTAGCGTTTTTCCATGCTCCATTATCTTAAGTCAAGTTCAATCTTATTTTCAATAAAACATATTTTATTAGTGACTTGTGTGGTTTTCGCTTTCGCGAAAGCGTAAGAATAATTGATCTTAATTACAAACTCAAGACATTTTCTAAGACCGAAAAAAATAACCAACAGCTTTTTCTATAACGCAAAAAAACCAGCTCAACGAGCTGGGTTTTTCATTATATGATCGTTTGCTTAGTTGCCTGCTGGCTTGCCTTCTGCATCGATTTTGATACCTAAACGTTGTGCAACATCGATAGAAATGTTTGCGCCTGGCTCAGAATAAACAACTTGAGTCGCGTTCACAACTAGTTTCATTCCTTTTTCCTTAGCTACTGCCTGGATAGCCTCATTCAATTTGGTAAGAATAGGCTTCATGAGGTCATTCTCTTTAGTTCCCAATTGAAGCTCTGCAACCTTTGCAGCGTTTTGATATTCTGTTTGTAGTGCTGCAGCTTGCTGGCCGAATTGTTTCTTCTGCTCGTCAGTTGTTCCCGGCTTTTGCGCCTGGTACTGTAGATCCTGCAATTTCTGAGTAGAGTTCTGCTCTGCTTTGTCAAGCTCTGCTCTCAATTTTTCAGAAAGGTCACCCAACTCCTTACGGATAGGTTCTACGTCTGGCATACTTGCAAGTATAGCTTCATACTGGACAAACCCAGTTTGTGCCATTGCTGTTCCTGCTACTAAGAATAATAATAGAAATACTTTTTTCATTGTAAGGTTTTTAAAGGCCGCAAGATAAGCAAGTCAGCCATTTTAGAGATTAATTTTGAACGCTAATTCAAATACTAGACCATTTTTGAAATCGATGGTTTAATTAGGGTAAAAGACTGCTGCGTTAAAAGACAAATGACAAATTGATTTATCTCTGGATGAAGTTGAATCGATGTATTATGATCGCTAGCTTACTCACGACTAAAAGCTATAGGCTCCCAGCTCAAACTACTTCTTATTCCGTTTATTGTAGTTTTTATCACCGCGCGTTTTAGGCTTTTTGTATTTTTTTGCGATGATTCGTTTGTAACTACCGCCTTGGTTTTCTTTTTTATTCTTGTCTTTTTTCTCGTGGAAGGAGTCGCCACGCTCATCTTCAATCACCGCATGTGGGTTGTTCTGCTCCCGGGTGACGGGACTTTCTTCGGGAGTTTTTTGTTTGGAAATCTCCACTTCTTCTGGGAACGGTTGTACCGCAATGTTGCGGTTCATTAATCGTTCAATATCACTTTTCAGTTCCTCTTCCTGTTCGGTAAAAAATAGGATGGACTTTCCTTTCTGTTCTGCCCTACCCGTTCTTCCTATACGGTGCATATAGTTTTCTGCAAATCGAGGTACGTCCATATTGATAACGTGGGAGACCAGAGAAAGATCTAGTCCACGCGCCATAACATCAGTGGCGATCAAGATGCGCGCCTTGCCCGTATCAAAGAGCTCAATGCTGCGCAAACGGTAGTTTTGTGTCTTATTGGAATGGATGACCGCTATCTCCTTGTTATAAAAAGGTGACATTACTTCCTGCAAGCGATCTGCACTCTTTTTGTTGGGCACAAAAACCAAGACCTTGTGAAACTCTTCACGGTCAGAAACTAAGTGCATTAATAAGTTCGCCTTCGTGTAAAAATTCTCGACGGGAAAACTACTCTGCTCAATATTTTCCAACGGCGTTCCAGAAACAGCAATACTGATCTTGAGCGGGTTGAAAAAGTAAGAGACAATAAACTCCTCAATATCATCCGTCATGGTGGCAGAAAACATGATGTTCTGTCGCTTGGTGGGCAGGTGGTCAAAAATATTATTCAGCTGGAACCTAAATCCTAAGTCCAGCATCACATCCACCTCATCAATCACGATTTTCTTACAAAATTTCAGTTTGACGGATTGTGCAATGATTAAATCATACAACCTTCCCGGTGTCGCAACGACAATATCACAGCCCTCGCCTAGTTCCCTCTTTTGTGTGTTTATATTGACACCTCCGTAGATCCCTATTACGCGTACGTTAATATATTTTGCATATGCCTCGATCTGTTCTACTACCTGCACCACCAACTCTCGTGTAGGAACAAGTACCATAACCCGCGGGTCTAGACTCTCACTAAACGCAAGTTCATGCAATAGCGGTAACATATAACCTAGTGTTTTACCTGTACCCGTTTGGGCAATCCCGATCATATCCCGACCAGAAAGTATGGCAGGAAATGCCTCTTCTTGAATGGGCGTCATGTTCTGGAAACCTAGGTCGTCCAGCCCATTCTGTAATGGCGTTTTTAATTCCAAATCGGCAAAGGTTTTCATCGCGAGTAATTTTTGCAAAGGTACTTCTTTCAAAAATTGAACTAGTACCTTAAAAACAGGGCTGGAAAGGAGTACGCTTTCGCGAAAGCGGAACCATTCACAGCGATATTTTGCAAGCTGGATTTGACTCCGCTCAGCCAGCGAATGCAATCTGGATTTGACTCCGCTAAGCCAGCGAGATCAATATGGCTTCGGCTCCGCTCAGCCGGCGAGTAATTAGTGAAAAGTCGTAAGTCTTTCGTCACGAGATTTTCCGAAGGAAAAACGAGCGTCGTTCGTCATTTGAACTTCCCGTACCTTTGTTCCATGCATATAAGAAACGTCCACAGATACGGTTATGACTTTGTCAAATTAGCCGAAACCCATCCAGCGCTCGCGCCACATTTCACGCAGACTCCCGATGGAGCGACAACGATTGACTTCAGCAAACCAGCGTCGATATTGGAATTTAATACGGCGCTGCTCAAGCACCATTATGGGATCAAGTACTGGAAGTTACCTGCGGACACCTTATACCCGCCCATTCCAGGCCGTGCAGATTACATTCATCACATTGCAGACCTGATAGGTAAAGGCCAGAAAACCGGACTGGATATAGGTTGCGGCGCGAGTGCGATCTATCCCATTCTAGGCAATGCTATTTACGACTACAACATGGTGGGCAGCGATGTGGATGAATCCAGTATCGCTCATGCGAAAGACAATACGCTTAAAAACCCTGCAATAGAAATAAGGCTACAGGTTGACCGCTCAAATATCCTGCAAGGAATCATCCGGGAAGGCGAGAAGTATGACTTTATCATGTGCAATCCACCTTTTTACTCCAGCCAGGAGGAAGCCGACAAGGAAAACCTGAAGAAACAGCGCAAACTGGGAACAAACGAGTCCTCTAGGAATTTTGCGGGAATGTCACACGAACTGTGGTGTAATGGTGGTGAGGCACTATTTGTCAAAAGAATGATTAAGGAGTCAACCAATTTTAAGGAACAAGTAGGCTGGTTTACTAGCCTGTTATCTAAAAAGCAAAACGTTCCCAAACTAGTCAAACAAGCCGAAAAGCTAAATGCTGAAATTCAAGTTATTCCCATGCAAACGGGTAACAAGGAAAGTAGAATACTGGCGTGGAGATTTTCATAATGGTAGGCTAAAGCCTACCCTTATAAATATGTAGGTGACACAGATTCCTTCATTTTTAGAAGTATAATTACAAAACACTTTGCGAAGGCAAAATCAAAATCGGTGATCGTGAATGGGCAATAGGCAATAGGCAATATCAGATTTGCGAAGCAAATCGAGAATTGGCAATCTTGTGATTTGGGATTTGGGATTTGGGATTTAAAAATCAGTCATTCGTAATTAATGAATACCTTCATCGACCTAAAAAAGAAACCATGTTCGGATTATTCAAGAAAAAAACAGAGGAGGAAAAGCTACAAGAAAAGTACAAAACCCTAATGGCAGACTACCACAGACTTTCCACCACCGACCGTACCGCTAGCGATGCCGCCTATGCAAAGGCAGATGAAATCGCAAAGCAATTAGACGCACTTTCAAAGTAGATATACCGCTTTTACCTTTTCATAAGCGTGAACTTAAGTCCACCCTTATGAAAATCAACGTGACGCAAATCCAACCGTTACAAGCTAAAACACCTAATTATTAAACCCACAATCACAGTACATTTTGCGACAGCAAAATCAAAATAGGTAATCGGCAATCGGCAATTCCAAAATGAGATTCGCACATCCAAATATTCTGTGGCTGCTGCTGGTGATTCCGCCGGCGCTGGCGGTGTTTTTCTGGTGGGCCATGCGGACGCGGCAACGGTTGCTGACGCAGTTTGTCGAGGCGCGGCTGCTGTCGCAGTTGACGGTTGGCATTTCGCCGGCCCGGCAGAAGTTCCGGTTCGCCCTGATCGTCTTCGCCGTGAGCTTGGTGATCATCGCGCTGGCGCGGCCGCAATACGGCTTTGATTTGCAGGAAGTCCACCAGCGCGGCTTGGACATCGTCGTGGCCGTTGACACGTCGAAAAGCATGTTGGCCACCGACATCGCCCCGGACCGGTTGGACCGGGCCAAACTCGCCGCG
>JBBSPH010000173.1:0-5818 GCA_038258985.1 Flavobacteriales bacterium | reverse complement strand
GTAAAACCCTGCGTTCCCTTGATTAGGAAATGGTATATGCCATAAAATACAAGGGCCAAAATGCAGCTGTGGATTAAATGTACCATACCTATGATTTTTGATTGATGTCTTTGAGAATTTCTTCAAGGTCAGCGACGGTCAATTTTTCCTGTTCCATGAAAAAGGAGACCATGCTTTTATAGGATCCCTTGAAATAGTTGTGGGCTAGTTTACCCGCCGTGGCTTTAGAATAAGCATCACGACCCACGAGAGGAAAGTAAATATGTCCACGACCCTCCTTGCGGTAATCCACAAATTCCTTGCTCTCTAGAATTCGTACTATGGTTGAAACCGTATTGTAGGCAGGTTTGGGCTCTGGCATCAGGTCGATGATGCTCGCCACATTTGCTTCCTGCAGTTTCCAGAGAATCTGCATAATTTCTTCCTCGGCGTGGGTAAGTGTTTTCATTAAACTAATTATTTAGTTCAAAAATAAACTAAGTTTCTAGTTAAACTAATATTTTAGTTGAATAATTTTAAATATTGTTGGATAGATGTTTAGGAATGAGAGAGGCAAGTAATATCCCTATCGTTCAGAATAATAAAGTAGAAGAGAAAATGTGTTCAGGCTGAGCGGCAGATTTTAATTAAGAGTGCCCAATAGTCTCAGTTCTCAATTTGTTCCCAGAGCTTCTCGCTACTTAAGCGATAGCTTCCCAAAAAGTCCCAGCGGCATTCCCGTGGTGAAATGACAGATAAAAACGTGTCCTCCTTGCCTTGATAGAGATGGTACGTCTCACCAACTATGGGTTCAAAAGAAAATTTAGCACCGTAAACCAGTTGGTTATCGTCAAACTTTTTACGCATCGCCTCATATTGAGCCTTAAGTTGGTCAAATTGGGATTTGATCTCGTGGTTGACCTTATTAATATTGTTTTGCTTCCACGAGGTAATGTCAGGCGTAGTGATTTTAGGAGCGCCTACACCGCTCGCATAGGGCAGCAGCGCAGCATTGTACGTACCGCTTTCGGCATCATAGACTACGGAATCTGGCTTCTTTTCTTCACTCATGCGGCAAATTTAAGGGACAGATCGCAGCAAAATGGTTTCTTAACGTGAATTTGTCGGACAATTGAGATTGTGGAAGGTAGTTCGCTTTCGCGAAAGCGTAACATCCCGCACTTTCCTGCAACTAACAAGTATGAGTACATCTATTAAATATATCGATTTTGCACCCGCCCGCCAGAAGCAGGGATTCTGGGGAACCTTTGATTATGACACGCTCGACACAGTCCTAGAGCGAGCTAATGAATGGAAACGTAGGAATTACAGTTATGAAATTATAACTATGGAAACCGTTGTATTACCCAATATTTTTAAAAGGGATGAGGCAAGGACTAATTACGTCGCTCAATTTATCACGGGTGGATCTACCGTCAACAATTTCCAGATCATTAGGATATGGTATAAAGGCTAGGAGGTTTTACCTTTGGAAATCTAAAAACCAACCATGAGTATAGCCTGGAAAACCGCTAAAGAATATACTGATCTTACTTATAAAAAGGCCAACGGCGTCGCCCGCATCGCTTTTAATAGACCAGAGGTGCGCAATGCCTTCCGCCCACAAACGGTAAGTGAGTTGATCGATGCCTTTTATGATGCGCAGGAAGATCTATCCATAGGTGTCGTTATTTTAACAGGTGAAGGTCCTAGCCCTAAAGACGGTGGCTGGGCATTTTGCAGCGGTGGCGATCAGAATGCTCGTGGTAAGGATGGTTACAAGGATAGCGCTGGTACCGGCCGTTTAAACATACTGGAGGTACAACGGATGATACGCTTTATGCCTAAGGTGGTGATTTGTGCCGTTCCAGGCTGGGCTGTGGGTGGCGGTCACAGCCTTCACGTAGTTTGTGATCTGACTATCGCCAGTAAGGAACATGCCATATTTAAACAAACAGATCTTGATGTTGCCAGTGTTGACGCTGGTTATGGAAGTGCTTATCTGGCTAAAATGGTAGGACAAAAAAAAGCACGGGAGATCTTCTTTTTGGGACGCAATTACAGTGCACAGGAAGCGATGGATATGGGTATGGTCAACGCAGTTGTCCCTCATGAAGAATTGGACCAAACAGCTTACGAATGGGCGCAGGAGATCATGGAAAAATCACCCACGGCAATCAAAATGGCCAAGTTTGCCTTGAATGCTACCGATGATGGAATGGTAGGTCAACAGGTTTTTGCGGGTGAGATGACCCGATTGATCTACATGACTGATGAGGCACAAGAAGGGCGGGACGCCTTTTTACAGAAGCGTAAACCTGATTTCGGTAAAGATCGTTGGATACCATAATAAGCCATCAGTTGATAAAGGGAAATCTAACGCAGTGATTTAGGAAATCACTGATTATCATTATTTAAAGCAATATTCTTTTTACCTTATGGCACTATTATGTAGCTGTCATGGTCGAAGATATTAGAGAAAATAAATTTCCTTACCAGGATATCATAGTCAATACTTGTGTCATCACGCTAGTAACAGATCTACAATCCAATCTACTTGAGGCAAATAATGAATTTTATAACGCGATTGGGTTCGGCGAGGACTATTTTTCCCAAGGTGATTTAAACTCGTTACTTTCGAAAGATTCTAGCTGGGATGATTTAACTGAGAAACTCAAGAATAAAGAAGAACGGTTTTCTACCACCATCAAAATAATCTCCAAGACAGGTAAACCACTCCACCTCAAATGCAACCTAGGTCAGCGGGATGGCAAGGTATATATCGTCGGTATAGATGTTAGTGATGACATAGAACTTCACAAAACGCTCAAGACAATTACCGATATTGCGAGAGTAGGAGGTTGGACATATAATCCAACTGAGGATAATGCGCACTGGACGGATTGTGTCTTTGAAATTTTAGAGATTAAAAAAAGCAAGGACATACAAGCTGGAACTATCCTAGAATATGTTGATCCGGACTTCAAGGAAGACATGCAGCGGGCAATTGATAATCTCTACGAGAAGCATGAAGCTTACGACATAGAAGTAAAGCTGGTAACAGCGACGGATAAAATCATATGGACGCGTATAGTGGCTATTCCAGAAGTGTTTGAAAACCAAGTAGTTTATGTCCACGGTATTTTACAGGATATTGATTCTTACAAAAGACAATCCATCTCGTTAGAAGAAACTAAGATCAATATGGAATTAGCGCTGCGCGCTATGAACTCAGGCTACTTTACACATGATCTTTTGAAGAACAAGGTCTTGTACAGCAGTTCTTTCCGGGACAAGATGAATATTCCTATAGATATTTCTGGAGAACGATTCCTTGAATTTATCCATCCAGAAGATAGGGAAGAGGCTTATAAACAGCATGAGAGAGAGATTGCAACAGAGAATGTTTATTACGTCAATGCTTATAGATTCAAGTCCCCTATGGGAGATTATAAGCATTTTGAGGTTCATGGTTTCAAAGTCTTTGATGCAAAGGAAAATCCCGTCAAACTGGTCGGTAATCTAATTGATGTAGAAGACAAATACCGGCTAACGCAAATGCAGGATAAGCATAGGTACCACATAAAAACATTGTTGGATAATACCTTTGTGCGCAGTATTATGCTTGACAAAAACTGGACGGTTATTGGACTGGACGGGTTGACAGCAGATCTTTTTAGCCAGCGTCTGGGTTACAATCCTATCCTGAAAAAAGTAAATTTCAAAGAAATACTTAGTGGACATGACCGCCTTAAATTCAGCATAATTGAGGGGGTTCTCGTGAAAGGCAAGGAATATAGAAAGGAAGTTTTCCTTGATCTATTTGAACAGGAACGCACCTATTATGATGGGCTTTTCCGTCCTATTTTGGATTATTCAAATCAAATCGATGGCTATGTTTTTTACTTTTTTGACCTGACAGATCAGGTTAAAATCCAGGAAGAACTTCAATCCTATCAAGATAAACTGCGTACTGTTCATCACTTCAAAAACAGCATCATTACTAAGATTGGTCATGAGATCAAAACACCACTGCACGGTTTGCTTCAAACGACTAAACTTATTTTTGATAAGGAAAGTACCTCTGTAATGAATAGTGAACTATTGATCGCGCAACAGGAGAGCGCAAATCGACTGATGCACACTTTTGACAATATCATTAATAGCTCGTTATACGAGGATAACTTCTTTATGATCAAGGATACCATTGATATTTCACAAGTTTTGAGGAATATGTATCCGGGTGCAGTCAATCGTGCCAATATTAAAGGTCTAGATTTTGTGTTCAAAAACTTTGAAAACCCAACCCTCATCTCAGGCGATCCTGTATTTCTCAAGCAGTCTTTAGAAAACCTGCTCGATAATGCCTTTAAATTTACCAAAACCGGCAGCATATCCATCTTTACTGCAATCCGGGACAAACACGCTGTAATAACTATGGAGGACACCGGAATAGGTATTCCGCAACGTAAAATTGACGAGGTCTTCGAGCCATTTGTTCAGTTGAGCGAGGGAATGACGAGAACTTATGAAGGTCTAGGTTTGGGATTGACGTTTGCCATGAAATATATTGATGGCATCGGTGGACACATTCATGTTGAAAGTGTGGTGGATCAGGGAACTAAGTTTGTTCTCGCTCTGCCATTGAAAGTAGTCGATTAGATCACGCTGCGTTGCACAACCTCCTCGATGGTAAGTTGTAGATGCTTGGGCAGCAGATTATCTTTTGGCAGTACGGATAATTGGCGATCCTCATTGGAATCAAAAACATGTTTTAGTTGGGGTGTTGCATACCCTAAGGTCTTACAAATCTCCTGGATCAGATCACTGTGATGTATTAAATTTTTGCTACCTAAATGAAATATTCCTCGGCGGCGTCTATTGATCAGGTAATGTATTTGCTGTGCGAGTTTGTCAATATGTGTTGCGTTAATCACAACATTAGGGAAGACCTCAATGGATTCATTAGTAGCAAGTTGTTTTTTCAATTCCTGTACACGTGGACTCCTAGCACCAAAAATCATCGGAATTCGGCAGATGATGTATTTGTTGTTGGGCAAGCGCAATAGACTATTCTCGATTTTTATCTTGAAGCGGCCATAGATACTTTCAGAGAACGTTTTGTCGTATTCATACGATGGGAAGTTGGTGAACCTGTCAAAAACATTTGCACTTGAAAGAAAGAGTATGCGACAATCGTTGTTTAATACCCAATCTATTATTCGATAATGCAAATGAACCTGTCCGTTTACATTACCACGCAGCGCGCTAATGATAAAGGTAGGCTTGAGCGATGACAGCATGGTATCAATCTCTTCCACTTCCATATCAAATTGATGGAAATGCTTGTTTTTTTCCAGCGCCGCACTGTCTGTCAGGTACGTGGCGTGAACATCGTAATAGGGTGCTAATTCCTTGTAGATGGCATTACCTACAAAACCGCTGCCGCCTATGATGAGAATCTTGTTCAAATAAAGTTAGGCTTTTTTGTAGAAAGGGAATTTAGTCACTGTCGCGGGTACCAACTTTTTACGTATTTGGATATAAATCGTACTCCCTGGAACAGCAAGTGAGGATGGTACATAGCCCATACCTATACCGACATTCAACGACGGGCTCATGGTACCACTCGTTACAATTCCCAGTTCATTTCCATCAACATCTGCAATCACATAACTACCTCGTGGTATAGCACGCTCATCCATAGTAAAACCTATGAGTTTGCGATGCACTCCATTCTCTTTCTGTGCAACAATTTCTGTTGAATTAACAAAATCCTTCGTGAATTTAGTCACCCATCCCAGTCCTGCTTCAATAGGGCTAGTGGTATCATCTATAT
>JBBSPH010000172.1:0-5932 GCA_038258985.1 Flavobacteriales bacterium | reverse complement strand
TGATGATCTAGCGGGAATATTCAAGCATATCACGGAAAATGAATTGACGGGAACTTTTAATGGAGTAGCTCCCAATCCCGTGCAAAATAGACCGCTAATGGAAACTATAGGTGAGGTACTGGACAAGCCAGTCTTTCTTCCCAATGTTCCAGCTTTTATGATGAAACTAATGTTGGGTGAGATGGCGGCAACCGTGCTATCGAGCCAATATGTCAGCGCAGAAAAAATTGCAGAAACTGGGTATCATTTTCAGTTTTCTCAACTTAAACCGGCTTTAGAGAAATACCTGGAATAGCTCGTCAAGAGTTCAGATCTTCCCAGTTTTTCATTTTCTTGCGCTTATTATTTCTCACAATCAATACAATAACAAGCGCGACAATGCCTAGAGGTATCAGTACGCACAAAATGCCGCCAATGATCGTCCCTATTTGGTAGGCAGTTTTATTTTCTCGATCTAATGCAATACTACCGTTGGAGCAATTTTTAAACTGCCCATTACCGGTGTATTTATTTTTAATGATGATACTATTAAAAAATGCATCATTTTCTGATTTGTTGAGTGTCGCAAGTGGTTGGATAATACCTATTTGATAAAGTTCCTCATGAACTTGTATCAGCCGGAAGTCATTGATGATGCGCTCACCAGTATCTATATCATTATCAGTGTAGGTAAATGACGAAATAAGCAGGCCATATCTTTCAAACTGCTTATCGCCCAGCACCTTTATATCATCGGTATAGGTTGCCCATTCATCTGTAGTGTTGCGGTAGAAATCTTTTAGCTGTGTTAAGTTGTTAATGCAATCCTCGTCTGCTGCATAGGCCTTATGTATCATGTAGGTGCGGTCATTTTTAAGATCATACCCGTACCAGTAAAACGACCTTATACCATCCTCTGTGTCGGCATCTATTTCCTGGTCAGTGGGAAAGTCGATGGTCAATACAGAATCAATAACCTGAGGTTGAAAAATTGCATCTTCAATTATTTCGTCTTGTGCCCTTTCTGCATCTTGAGATGGGAGGGAGTTGCTAATCGTTATAAGAAGTAGAAAAAGTGATACCGCGCTATATAGTTTCATAAGTCCTTAATTTACAACAATAATCTAATCCCATGTAACTAAAAAAGCCTCCCGTGAGGGAGGCTTTCATCATTTAACCTAAAAACACCGATTACTTAGTAGCAACCAGGTTTACCTTCAATTTCATATCGTCAGAGATGGCTTTGTCGGCAACAGTGTCGGCTAGACTTGCAGATCCGTAAGTAATACCCCAGTCAGTTCTATCAATAGTAAACTCTTCAGAAGTCAACATCATTTTGTTGCCATCAAAAGATACAGTCACAGGAAAGGATACATTCTTGGTAGTTTCCTTCAAAGTCAAGTTTCCTTCTAGCATGTTTCCATTAAGACCTGTTACCACAAATTTTGCAGTTGGGTATTTTGGAGTATTGAAAAAGTCTGTCTGTTTTCCGTCTACTGTACCCTCTAGGTGCGTCTTCAAGCTCATTGCGCTCTCGCCCTCAAGATCAGTAACAGCAATAGATGTCATGTCAACAGTGAATTCACCACCTTCAACAGTCTCACCGTTTACAGATACAGTACCATCGCTCAAGGCGATTGTTCCTGTGTGTTGACCACCTACTTTGGAACCAGTCCAGTCGATGGTAGAAGCGGCAGTATCTACCATATAGTTAATGGCAGCATCGCTCGCCATGGCCTCAGCAGCAGCATCCTGTGCGTCCACCTCGTTTGCGTTGTCCTTACAGGCAGCAGTAAAAGCGATTACTGCAGCAAGACTTGAAATTCTTAAAAAATTACGTGTCATTGTGATTGATTTATGTGAGTGACAAAATTAGATGTATGTACAATCATTATAGTTAAGGATTTCTTAAAATTGAGCTGTGACATTTTGGCACGCACATCGCTCTGGCAGCACTTTTGACTATTGGGAGCAGTGGTGATGTATAAGTTCGCTTTCGCGAAAGCGAAATAACCCATCATCCCATTAACATAATAGTGAATTAAAGATACGTCAGGTTATGGCCAAAAAAGATAAACAAGAAGTAGAAGAGCTAGCTGAAGAGCAAGCCTTAGGACAGGAAACAGTTGAAAATGAGATAGAAGAGCGCAGCGTGGAAGAGATCCTAGCGGATGATCTACAAAAAGAAAAAGACCGTTTCTTACGTTTATTTGCAGAGTTTGAGAACTTTAAGCGACGCACTGCCAAAGAACGCATCGAACTTTTCAAAACTGCTGGAGAAGGAGTATTAAAGGATATGATCCCAGTAATGGATGATTTTGATCGTGCGATGGTAGAGATAGGAAAGTCAGAGGATAAACAACTGGCAGAGGGTGTCGTCTTGATTCACAATAAGATGAAAAACACACTCAATGCAAAAGGACTAGAGGTTGCTGAGGTTAATGCGGGAGACGTTTTTGACGCAGACCTTCATGAGGCGGTTACTCAAATACCCGCTCCCACAGATGATATGAAGGGAAAAATCATTGACGTGATTGAGAAAGGATACAAACTGGGCGACAAGATCGTACGTTTCCCTAAAGTGGTGATAGGACAATAGCATGGCAGATTTTTATGACATATTAGGCGTTACAAAAAGCGCCAACGCAGCTGAAATCAAGAAAGGATACCGCAAAAAAGCGATAGAATTCCACCCAGACAAAAATCCGGGAGATGCAACAGCTGAAGAAAAGTTCAAGCAGGCGGCAGAGGCGTATGAAACGCTGAGCGACGCCCAGAAAAAGGCACGTTACGACCAGATGGGTCACCAGGCCTATACTTCGGGCGGTGGTCAAGGCTTCGGCGGCGGCGGCGGTTTTGGCGGGATGGATATGGATGATATCTTTAGCCAGTTCGGTGATATTTTTGGCGGCGGCGGTGGCGGCGGTTTCTCTGGGTTTTCAGGATTCGGTGGGCGCAGTGGTGGCCAGCGACGCGTGAAAGGAAAGGATTTGCGTATACGCGTTTCTCTTACCCTGGAAGAAGCGGCAAATGGCGTGGAGAAAAAGGTCAAGGTAAAACGCAAAAAGCAGGCACCGGGCGTTTCTTATAAAACCTGTACGACCTGTAATGGTGCCGGTCAGGTTGCACGCATTCAAAATACAATTTTGGGACGTATGCAGACCAGTGCACCCTGTACAGTGTGTAGCGGTTCTGGACAGATTTTGGAAAATAAACCTGCCGGTGCAGATGCCCACGGATTGATTACCGATGAGGAGACTGTCGCCATCAAGATTCCTGCGGGAGTTGAAAGCGACATGCGTCTTAAAGTGGGAGGTAAGGGTAACGAGGCTCCCGGTAATGGTATCAGTGGTGATTTGCTTGTAGATATTGAAGTAAAACCGCACGCGGAGTTACAGCGGGAAGGTAATAATCTACACTATGACTTGTACGTGAGCGTTCCAGATGCCGTTTTAGGCACCTCAAAGGAAATCAAAACGGTAACAGGAAAAGTACGCATACCTATTGATGCAGGAATCCAGAGCGGTAAGATCCTACGCCTGCGCGGTAAAGGCATGCCTAGCCTTAATGGTTATGGAACCGGCGACTTACTGGTACATGTAAACGTATGGACACCTAGAGATCTAACTAAGGAACAGAAAGACTTTTTTGAAAGCATGAAAACCGACTCACATTTTGAACCGGCTCCAGAGGTAGGTGATAAATCCTTCTTTGAAAAAGTGAAAGACATGTTTTCTTAAGGAAATATTATGATATTCGAAAAATAAGTCTATATTTGATTGACTTTGGTTAACCAACCAAATGTTATTTTTCTTTTTCATAGCAATTTTTCCCACCTCCCAAGCAATTGGGAGGTGGGTTTTTTTATGACTATTGGTAATTGGATTCAGTAGGTCATTTTTATAACTGATGCTTACTTGCCAATTCCATCGCGCGCCGTTTAGGGGAATATTTTTCGCTTTCGCGAAAGCGAAAATACCCACCATCTGGCTTACAGTTATACCCTGAACCAATTTGGTAAGCAGCACCAGATGCATAGAATTAATGGAGAGTAATAGTACATCTAGGATTCACCATCAAATAAAATCCAAAAGGGCAAGTGTTCCATACCTATATTATTAATTTAGCCGGATGAACTAGTCTATGGAATACGCTCTAGAAGCCCTCAACATTTCAAAATCCTACGGAGAATTCAAAGCATTGAATGATGTCACCATACAGGTGCCCAAAGGAAGTATTTATGGTTTACTAGGTCCTAATGGAGCTGGTAAAACATCACTTATACGCATCATTAATCAGATAACCGTTCCTGATAGCGGACAGGTCAAGTTGAACAATGAGCCACTGGAACCACGACATATCGAGAAGATAGGTTACATGCCAGAGGAACGTGGATTGTACAAATCAATGAAGGTAGGTGAGCAGTGCATTTACCTCGCCCAATTAAAAGGGATGAAAAAGGCAGAGGCCAAAGAAAAATTACTGTACTGGTTTGAGCGCCTAGGCATGCAAGGCTGGTGGAACAAAAAACTGCAGGAATTATCTAAAGGAATGGCGCAGAAGGTCCAGTTTATTGTGACCGTGCTGCATGAGCCAGATCTACTAATTTTTGATGAGCCATTTTCCGGTTTTGATCCCGTAAATGCAGATTTGATCAAGGACGAGATTTTACGTCTGCGAGATTTGGGAGCAACGATCATTTTTTCCACGCACCGTATGGAAAGTGTTGAAGAACTTTGCGATTACATAACATTGATCAACAAATCAAATGTAGTGTTGCAGGGTAGGTTAAATGATGTCAAACAGCGTTACCGAAACCGAACTTATTCCGTTTCTTTTATTAGTAATCAACCAGAGCTTGCACTGGAGAAATTGGGTCGATTGGTAACCATAGAACCAGCAGAGCTGAAAGGTCTGGACAACACTACAGATATTACTATTAATATACCAGAAGATATTACCATACCAGAGGTCTTACAGGAATTGACCAGCGCCGGAGAGTTAACTCACTTTAGTGAAGTTATACCCAGTGTCAATGAAATCTTTATAAAAACCGTACGTCAGGATGGATAAGTTGTGGTTGATATTGAAAAGGGAATACATCAACAAGGTGCGCAACCGCACCTTTGTGATCATGACTTTTGTGAGTCCGCTGATATTTATTGGCGTAATCCTATTGATAGGTTGGTTGACTAGCGTCAACAATAGTGGCACTAGACAAGTTGATATTTTGGATCAATCAGGAGAGAATTTTGCAGCATTATTCCCAGATACAGAAGATTATTCCTATAATTCACTGAGTGATATCACGCTAGAAACCGCAAAAAAGATAAGCAGTGAGGCCGATAGTTACGGACTCATACACATTACTAAATCTATTGACGCAACTATCACGGCTATAATTTATAGCGATGATTCTCCGTCAACCTCGTTCATTAGCGCGGTAGAGGATCAGATGTCTAAAAAAGCTACCGAGGATAATCTCGTTGCCCAAGGTGTGGATCTGGCGGTTCTTGAAAACTCAAGAGTACAAACGCAGGTAGAGCTCCAGACTTTTTCTGGAGTAGTGAATAGCAAAGCATCCAGCTGGGTTAAAATTGCACTGGGTGGTGCCTCAGGATATTTGTTGATGATGTTTATCATTATTTATGGGAACATGGTCATGCGATCTGTAATTGAAGAAAAGACCAATCGGATTATAGAAATCATCGTGAGCTCGGTCAAGCCTATATATTTAATGCTAGGCAAGATTATCGGGACTTCTCTTGCGGGAGTTACGCAATTCGTCATATGGGTGATTTTAGGATTTATATTGTTAATGGTGGGATCTGCCATTTTTGGTGCAGATGCATTCCAAAATCCAGCAAACCAAGACATCGTTGCGCAAACACAAGACATGGATCAGATGCAGCTCATCTTCAATGACATCATGCAACTGCCACTGGCAACCATG
>JBBSPH010000171.1:0-5971 GCA_038258985.1 Flavobacteriales bacterium | reverse complement strand
CTCCTGGAGCTACATTGGAACGTACAAATGAAGTTGCTCAAAATCTGCAACGCGTCTGTTCCAAGGTTGATGGTATTGAAAGCGTGTCCTCTCTTGCCGGTTATGAAATCATGACTGAAGGTCGTGGTTCCAACGCTGGTACCTGTTTGATCAACTTGAAACCGTGGTCAGAACGGGAACATTCCGTTCACGAGATTATGGAAGAGCTGGAAGAAAAAAGTAAGGATCTAGGTGCGGTCATCGAATATTTTGAGCCGCCAGCGGTTCCTGGTTTTGGATCTTCAGGTGGTTTTTCTTTACGCTTATTGGATAAGACAAATGGTACGGATTATCAGGAGTTTGAACGTGTAAATAATGAATTTATGGCCGCTCTAGGCGAAAGAGAGGAGCTTTCAGGCCTCTTCACATTCTTTGCAGCTAACTATCCTCAAATAGAATTGAAGATCAATAACAAGGCAGCGATGCAAAAAGGAGTAACCATTGGCAATGCGATGGAAAACTTGAACATCCTTATTGGTAGTACATACGAGCAAGGCTTTATCCGTTTTGGAAGATTCTTTAAAGTGTATACCCAAGCGGCACCAGAGTACCGCAGGTTGCCGTCTGATCTAGAGAAACTGTTTGTGAAAAACGAAGAAGGCGAGATGGTTCCCTATTCATCATTCATGACTCTTGAAAAGAAATTGGGTCCCAACGAGATCACTCGCTACAATTTGTACAACTCCGCATCTATTAGAGGACTTCCTTCAAACGGCTTTACAAGCGGCGATGCAATTGCTGCCATCAATGATGTTGCAAAAGAGAGTTTGCCTCGCGGTTACGATATCGCTTGGGAAGGTCTTTCCTATGACGAGGCAAATCGTGGTAGTGAATCCATTTACATTTTTGGAGTGGTGTTATTGTTCGTTTACTTCGTTCTCGCGGCGCAATATGAAAGCTTCATTTTACCGTTAGCTGTTATTTTCTCGCTACCTGTTGGGGTTTTTGGTTCATTCCTACTGCTCAAAACAATGGGACTTGCAAACGACATCTATGCGCAGATTGGGTTGATCATGCTGGTAGGTTTGCTGGGTAAAAATGCTGTTTTGATTGTGGAATTTGCCGTGCAAAAAAGGCAGGAAGGTGCTACGATTCTAGAAGCAGCTATTGAAGGTGCGAGAATGCGATTCCGCCCTATTTTGATGACCTCATTTGCCTTTATCGCGGGATTGATTCCATTGGTAATCGCCCATGGTGCAGGCGCCATTGCAAACAAAACTATCGGTGGCTCCGCTCTAGGTGGAATGTTGCTGGGAACTCTAGTAGGCGTGCTTATCATTCCTGGGCTCTATTACATATTTGGATCGCTGGCAGACGGCCGTGCGCTTATTAAAGGAGAGGATTACGAACCTATTTCAGAGTCGTACATACGCAATAGCGAGGAAGATTATGATAACAAGGAAGACATTGGTAAAATGCGTCGAATGATGAAAAAAATCAAGTCTAAAATCAAGAACAATAAAGAAGAGAATCATGTTTAGAAATATAAAATTATATGGTTCCATCTTATTGCTGGCAATGCTGGCGCATTCCTGTGCGCCTACGATGAACGTCAGAAACGAGAACAAAACCATGCCCGATCAGTACAAAAACCAGCTGGCCGATTCCTTGAATACGGCAGATATGAAGTGGCGCGATTTCTTTGATGATCTTTATCTCAAGCAATTGATCGATACCGCACTCGTCAACAATCAGGAACTGAATATCCTGATGCAACGTGTTAAGGTCGCCCAGAATGAAGTGCAAGCCCGCAAGGGAGAATATTTGCCTTTCGTAAACATTCTGGCTGGTGCAGAAACCGAAAAGGTAGGCGAGTTTACCAGAAATGGCGCAGTAGAATCAGCGTTGAACATACGCGAGGACGAGGCTTTTCCAGATCCATTGGGCGATTATTCCATTGGTCTCAAAGCGTCGTGGGAACTGGATATTTGGAAAAAGCTGCGCAATTCCAAAAAGGCAGCCGTCATGGAATACCTGGCCAGCGTTGAGGGAAAAAACTTCATGGTTACCCAACTCATTGCAGAACTTGCCGATTCCTATTATGAATTGATCACGCTGGACAACAAGTTACAGATCATCGAGCAGAACCTTGCCCTACAGAATGACGCATTGCGCATCGTTAAGCTTCAAAAAGAAGCGGCGCGGGCAACTCAGTTGGGAGTTCAGCGTTTTGATGCAGAGGTTTTCAAAAACCAAAGCGAGAAATATGCCATCCAGCAGGAAATCGTGGAAGTAGAAAACAGGATCAATTTTCTGATAGGTCGACAGCCAGCGCCAGTGGCGCGCAATTCTGAAGGGTTTCTATCCATCAATATCGACACTGTCAATGCAGGTTTGCCGTCGCAACTGTTGCAAAATAGACCCGACATTAGACAGGCAGAATATGAATTGATGGCCTCAAAACTTGATGTAAAAGTCGCACGAGCTAACTTCTACCCATCGATAGGCATCAAGGCTGGCGTGGGTTTACAGGCCTTCAAACCTCAATACCTCACTTCTACTCCAGAGTCACTTGCGTATACTCTGATAGGTGATCTTGTGAGCCCGTTAATCAATAGAAATGCGATCAAGGCGCAATACAACACCGCAAACGCACAGCAATTGCAGGCAGTTTTTGAGTATGAGAAAAATATCTTGAACGGTTATATCGAGGTGGCAAATGAGCTATTACGCATAGACAATCTTAACAAAAGTTACGACTTGAAAGAAGAGCAAGTCGCTGCGCTGACAGAATCCATTGAAATCATCAACAAACTCTTTACTTCTGCTCGGGCAGATTATATGGAAGTTTTGTTGACGCAGCGTGATGCACTTGAATCAAAACTGGAACTCGTAGAGACAAAAAAAGAACAACTGCTGGCAAGAGTCGATCTGTACAAGGCTCTTGGTGGTGGCTGGAATTGAAACATTCAAACGCTGATTTATCAAAAATCTCCATGAGTTCATGGAGATTTTTTTTTGACCTACTATTTTTTAGAGTAATGTTTAAATATATGTAACACTGTTGCTTGAGTTCGCTTTCGCGAAAGCGAAAACAATTAAGGTCTGGCCTTTCTTCCTTTGTATAAAATATTCATCGTCAATCCAATAACAACCAGAATTATTCCCAGTAAAGACCATAGGGTATACACTTCCATAAACCAGAATGCACCGATCATGACGGTAAAAATCACCTCTAAATATTGTAGTGGCGCAATCTGGTTAGTAGATGCGATCTGGAAGGCTTTGGTCATGAATAATTGACTTATAAAACCTACGATACCCAGTATTACAAGTAATGCCCACTCCATACCCACGGGATTGCGCCAGTCCGTAAAACACAGCAATCCACCGACGAGAGTTCCTACCAACATAAAGTAATTAACGATGACCAGCGGGTGATCCTGCTTGCCTATCTTGACAATAACCACAAAAACAAATCCCATAAATAGCGCAGATCCCAGTATCATCGAAAGACCAACCATACTCAAATCTGAATCGAAACCTTTGAGTACAAAAACACCTAAAAATGCCAAAAGGAAAAATAGCCATTGAATAGGTTTAATCGTTTCTTTGAGCCAGATGACTGCAAAAATTGCGGCAAATATGGGCGACAAATAGCGCAGCGTTACTGCTGTGCCAACGGGTAAGTACTTGAGTGATGTAAAAAATAACAGTAAAGAAATGGCACCACCTGCACCACGTACCAGCAGTAACAATCGCTTGTTTCCCAGCATGGGAATCCTGCGGTACACGAGCAGACTTGAAGTAATTATCAATGTGCCCGCAGACCTGAAAAACACCAATTGATAAGCGCTAAAACCGGACAGATACTTCACTAAGCCATTCATAATAGCAAAGCACGAGGTACTCAAAATGATAAATAATACAGCTTTTTGAATGTCTTTCATACTAGGCGTTACAGATCACTATACCATAGCGTATAATGCTTCACGGGCATGTTGCGCACTACTTCTGTGGTTGAGAAATTGCGGTCCAACGACTGCCAAAGATCCAAATATTTTTTAGTTTGGTAATGTTTGCCAGCAAATAATAGCGACGGTTGCGCGACTGGCCACTCGTCCCAATACATCACGTCTGGATCGTAGGGCCAGCTGGATTTACTTGTAAGGTATGGATATAGATATTCCATTCCAGTTAGAAGGCACAGCCCGCTGTCCGTGATGTAACTGAATAAATCATCATTTTTTGTAGAGAGCAATTGTGCCAGTGCGGTCATGGCATCAAGGTTGAAAATGGAGTAACCATATGGCTTTGTACGTTCTGTTTCTTTAGGAAAACTGCCGTCTGCCGCCATTTGCTGCGGCAGCAAAGTTTGTTTGAAAAAGGTCCTCATGCTTTTCAATTGTGCTTCATTAGCTGAGACCCGTGCATATGCGGTCACCTGCAAAGCCCAAGTTACGCTATGGTTGTTCCCATTATTTTTTTCTGCCAGACCGAACTCGCTAGTGGTAAGCCAAATATTGTATTCCGAAAACCATTTTTTAATCGCGGTGAGTTCCGTTGTAGTGAGGATTCCAGATTTTTCCATTTGTTCTACGGCCAGCGCGACCTCAACAAGATGTACGGTGTCAATAATACCTATACCTCGTCCTGTGGTCACGCCATTGATCGCCTGCGCATACTGCAGGTTGGGATTCATTCTAGTATCGTCATTGACGAACCATGCAAGAAGATGTGGTTTGATCGCTTTCGCGAAAGCGAGATCTCCCGTAATCTGGTACGCACTACCGAGACATCCGGCTATTTGAGATAATCGAATCATGGACTTGCGGTGCGCAATAAAGTTGTCGGGATTGGTCAGGCCATCTTTTCTAATGTAAGCACCATCCGGATTTTCTGGATCTGGCCACCAATAATCACCCTCAGAATAGAAGTCGTGGTTGTTCCCAGCGCTGCGGGTCGCAATATTTTGGGTAACAGTAACGGGTTTTAAATTGATTAATGTGTCCGCTTTAGCCAGAATGCGTTCTCTTTCAAGGCTTTTTAAATCAAGTAACCCAGCCTCCTGCTTGTCCGTACAGGATGCTAGCGCAATAATTACCAAAAATAATAATGGATTAATTTTCATTTTTCTTCAATTAAAATTCCCACGATCTACTTGAAACCGTGGGAATTATATATTGAGACTCGATTAATTAGTCAATATTTAGGTAAGTCCCCTTAAAGCTTTGATTTAAAACCATCATTTGTAACTTGGTTGCTGCGTCGCTGTCTGGTTTTACCTCAATCTGTGCCCGACCGTTTGACATTTTTATGGACTCACTGCCAGTAGGAGTTCCCAGACTTTTCATGGTTGTTCCACCGGCGAGGCACTGGAAATAGACACGATCTTCATAATCGAGGCATCGCAGCCCTTTCTCATCGATGGCATATGCCGTAAACAGATAATTTCCATTTTCCAGTTGCTCGTATTCTAAGGTCAATTCTTGCGGTTTGCCGTTTTTTTCAAATCTGTAATTTACCTCCATTTCATCTGTGACCGTCTTGCCATTTTTGTCTTTACCAACTGCTCTCAAGATATTTTTACCCTCTTGAAAGTTTACTGTCCAGGTCAAACCAGAGGCTGGGAATTGGGTAATATCCTTGGTTTTCTTACCTAGGCTCTTCCCGTTCATAAAGAATTCAACTTCCTTTAGGTTGCTATAAACGCTTATTTCCCTTGCGAGATCTTCTGGGCCTTGTCGCTCTGTCCACGTGTGGGACTCGATCCATGCAAATGGCTCGTCGCTCCAGTAACTTTTAAAAACGTAATAGGAATCCTTGGGATTTCCCTCGCGGTCCACCAATCCTTTCTGGTTCATATACGGGATATCATTCTCTGGACGTAGCGGTGTTCCAAAATCCTTGAAAGCCCATTGTGCATTACCTATAAAAGTAGGATCTGTCTCTGAAATCCTCAAATGCCAGTCAAATAAATCAACCATGTAAT
>JBBSPH010000170.1:0-5994 GCA_038258985.1 Flavobacteriales bacterium | reverse complement strand
GATTGATCTGCTTAATTTTATTGATGGCTGTCGCTGGTTGTGATGATGGCGATATTATAGTAGAAGACTTCACATTTGATGGTATTGACATACAGGCCTGCCTTCCAGCTGCTGCCACAGGTTCTAGAAATTATGTGTTCTATAAAGTAGACAATACAAACTTTGAAAGCCTAAGCCTACAATTTACAACGACCACAGAGTTTTTCAACATAGACGGAAACTTCGGCCCGTTTGCACTTTCCACCACGGATAATGTTGAATATAGAAAATATAACGCTGCACCTGGTAGCAACTACTTTTGTAGCGCTGTACCTCCCGCAGAGCCGCGGGTGAATGAACTGCTTGCTTCTCAAGCAGGCAATGTTTTTATTTCCACGACTAATCCATCCCTTACGAGTACGGCCGCAATTTCAAATGCCGAGGCGGCAAACGTAGACACAGATGCTGATGGCGTGCCGTCAAATCAGGAACCCTCAGGCCTGGATACAGATGGTGATGGGCTTTCCAATAAAATTGATCTTGACGATGACGGTGACAATGTCCCTACCGTAAATGAAGGTGTGGTTATTATTGATGGACTTGTTTCACAAACCATGAGTCGGGATACCGATGGTGATGGTATACTTGATTATCTGGATAACGATGATGACGGTGACGGCATTCTCACCATTCAAGAGGATATCAATGGAGATCTAGATCCCACGAACGATCTTACTGACGGGATCCCAAACTACCTTAACCGGGCCGTTGCGATTGCTGCTAGTCCTGCTATACAGGCTTTTAGGCCACACACATATGCCCGTAATTCACAAATTGTAATTAGGATTGAAAACTTGATCTTGACCCGTGAAGATGAGGAGATCGTGTTTGACAACTTCAATAATTTTGGCACCTACACCAGACCGCTTTACCAGGTATCCTTGACACCCATTTTTATAGTTCGGGAGCCCACGAACTAGTTTTTGGGATTCTGGAATAGGTAAACCTCAGTCGCACCTTTGCCATATTTCTGGAAATCTGCATCGTAATATTTGAGATAATCATAACGATCAAATAGAAATTCCAGTTCCTGACGCAATACACCTTCACCCACGCCGTGTATAAATACTAATTTGGGAATATTACTTCTGTGAGCCCACTCGATTTTATCCCGCGCGGTATCAATTTGCAGGTTAAGCATGTCATAATTATCCATGCCTTGCTGTTTATCGGTTAAATTATGTATGTGTAAATCCACCTCTACAGCGGGAATAAAAGCTGCTTTTTTACGGGATTGAATACGCCGTTTAGGCTGCTTGGCATCGGGTTCTTCTTTAGGTATTACAGCACTCACTTTCAAGCGCTGGTCCAGTATTAATTCGGACTCATGGAAGGTTAAATCGATGTCGTCTGCGGTGGTGATTGTGATCTGTTCCGCTTTCGCGGAAGCTACCACCCCACTAAGATCATCGTCAATGACGAGAACCCGGTCACCGATATAAAATTTGCTATTCATCTAAGTGGTCATCCTTATGTTTTGCCCAGTGTTTACTGGCACGATAAGCGCCCAACATCAAAACCAATAGTCCAACTATCTGCGTATATACGCTAGCACTTGCAACAGTCAGGGAATAAGCGAGTAAGCTACCACCTATGATGACCAGTAGACCGTTAAAAAGTTGTTTTGATGAATCGTTCACCGAATTTATACGTATTTTGCCGAGGTAATTCTCGGCATTAATAATTGTCTTTAAAAATACCCCTATTACTCTTATAAAGAGTATATTTTTGTAACAAGTAACTGTTTTTCTATGAAAAAAATTACACTCTTTTTAGCAGCCTTTGGTCTTGTATCTATCGGTTTTGCTCAAGTTCACGTGATCAACGACGCGTTTATCTATTCTAAAGGGACGAATATATTTGTCACAAAGGAGATAGGATTGAGAGATGCGCCCGTTGTGAATGCGACGGTGCCAGCCAATAACAAACCTGGCTCTGCGATCTACATGCGGGAAGAAGCGCAACTTAGGCAACTGGATGCTACTGAACCTAACTCCGGAGCAGGAACCTTCTCTGTTTTTCAAGAAGGAGTCGCAAATAACTTTACCTATAATTATTGGTCATCGCCCGTACATCGTCCCGTCTCAAACGCTACAGATCCAAAAGGATTTTCCAACACTCAGATGTTTTTCCCCTTATTGACCGAAAATTTTACGACAGAAACTGATTTGGTTATCAATGCTCAACGAGCGACTATTCTACCTACGAACGTTAGGGATGGAAGGACAGACAGACAGGTGTTTGAAACATCTGGATCCCCAAAAGTGAATGATGAATTACGTATTGCTGGTAGATGGTTGTATAGCTACAACAGTGTGGATGCTGGGGCAGGAAATGGGGGTATTAGTGGGTATTCAGGCTACCGACCATTTGTAGACGCCAATGAATTAATTTTACCAGGTTATGGTTTCACGATGAAAGGGGTAGTTTTAGATACTGGTGGTGATGTCAAAAACATCAAGAGTTCCGGAGTATCAGGAAGCGGACAGCGTTATGATTTTAGGGGTATTCCTAATAATGGGGATATATCTGTAGGTGTGAAGAGTAATGATTTTTCCATCGTTGGCAATCCATATCATTCTGACTTGGATCTAAAACAATTCATGGAAGACAATCCAAATCAAATAGATGGTCAACTTTACTTTTGGGATTCCCAATCAACCACTCATATTTTAACGGAATATCTGGGAGGTTTTGGTACTTACTCCCCACAAATAGGAATGACTGGAAACGGATATTATGTAGATCCTGTTTTTAGAAGATATGATTCACAAGGAGTTCAAATACCAGGATCTGGTGGTACTACATCAGGTGGGTTGTCGGGACCATTGGGTGATGGCGCGTCAAGACGTTATGCTGCTGTTGGACAAGGTTTTGTTATATTAAGATCCATAGGAGATGATCCTAGTACAATAGCAACTGGCGATGGTTTTCCTAATGACGGGTCATCTGGAACGGTTACATTTAAAAATAGTCAGCGGTTTTTTCAAAAAGAAAACGGAGATTCAAGTTTGTTCAAATCAGCTCCAGGTTCCAGCAACGACCAAACGGCTAATAATGAGGCTGACCAACTAAACCCAGCGATGAGTTTTGAGGTAATCATCAACAATCAGTATAGTAGGAATATGATCGTTGCATTTAATGATTCCTCCACCCTGGGCTGGGATTGGGGAATGGATGCAAGCAATATAGGTAATAGAACCAATAATGATTCCTTTATGGCTATCAATAATAGCCAAGCACTTATACAGGTTCTTCCCTACAATGAATCTGAAACTTTTATTCCAATGGCTTTTAAATCGGTGGATGTAAACTCAAAATTTCAAATCAAAATAACTGGATTAGAAAATTTCTCTCCAAATGCAGTCCTTCTCCACGACAAAACCAATAATACCTACCACGACATCCTCAACGATAGCTTCACAGTAGAAACGGGTAAGGGAAATACAAATGACAGGTACGAGATTGTCTTTCAAGAAAAATCCACACTTAGCACAGATGATGTTGCATTAGCATCAGGTTTCGCTGTTTTTCAAAATAATCCTGAAAGTTTATTGACGGTTCGCAATGCTGACCGTAAGGATATTAGAAATATCTCTGTATTTGATCTTTCGGGACGATTAGTCAATACTTTAACGCCTAAGGATATCAGTGACGAATATACCTTCAACACTACTACCTATGCGGTAGGAGTTTACATCGTGAAAGTAACTACGGGTGACAATGAAGAGTCTGCTACTAAAGTGATTGTTTCTAACTAATACAGTATGAAGTTTCTCATGGACGACGGCTGGATGCTGCCCTGCATGACAAAGCAAATGATAGGAATGGACTGTCCTGGATGTGGTATCCAGCGGTCCATTTCTCTGTTGTTACACGGGAATGTAATTGAATCGTTTTTGATGTATCCTGCCCTAATTCCAATTATTTTTCTGTTGGGTTTCCTAATTTTTGATATGTTTGTAACCACAAAGTATGGTGAGCAAGTCAAATTATGGGCAACCATTATAGCAATAGGCACCATTCTTACTAGTTACATCATAAAACTAACCTTAACCTAATACCAACCCAACCCATGCAAAAATTAAATACCACCGTAGTATACATCCTATCCATTGTCGGATTTTTATGTTGCTGCGCTTACGGTCTAGGCTTTGTGGCCTCTATCATCGCCTTTATATTGGCAAACAAGGAATTAAAGAAATATGCAGAAAACCCAGAGCTTTACTCTAACGGTAAAGCAATGAAGACTGCAAAAACTGTCGCTCTTGTAGCTTTGATCGTTTCTGGATTAGTGACTGCTTGGACGGCTTATAATTATTTTGCCTACTCCGATGAGGAGCGTATGGAACAGACTTTAGAGATGATGGAGTCTTTAGGAGTTCCTCAAGACATAATTGATCAGACTCGAGCACAAGCTGAGGCAGATATGGACTAATACAAATTAGTGAATATTTAAAAAAGGGAAAGCTAACGCTTTCCCTTTTTAGTTCCATGTTCACGTGTTTGATTATATTTAGATCTCTGAAACGCATATTATGCAAAAACTTAATACCACCGCTGTCTACTTACTATCTATCGCAGGCTTCATTTGCTGCTGCGTTGGTTTGGGTTGGATCCCTGCCTTGATTGGTTTTTTGATGGCAAACTCTGCCTTGAAGAAATATAATCTAGATCCATCTCAGTACGAGAATGGGAAAGCCATGAAAACAGCTAGAACAGTTGCATTGATCGCCTTGATCATCTCGCTTTTATTCGTTGTTGGGATCATCATCTTCATACTTTCTTTTGATAGTGAATGCCAATTCTGGGACTGGTATATGGAACAAGTTCTAAATAATCCTAGCGTCACCGACGAGCAACTAGCGCCCATCTACCAACGTATGGAACAATTAGGCTGTATGTAATTGCACCAAAAAAATCCAGTAAAAAAGGGAAAGCTAACGCTTTCCCTTTTTTTGTTTACATCTGAACATGCCTTGAGTTTTTCCACTTTAAACATTGAACTTTCAACAATAAACTACCTACCCTATTCGAATTCTTTCAACGTTTTAATGATGATAGCAATACATTCATCCAGTTGTTCTTTAGTCATTACCAGCGGTGGTGCAAATCGGATGATATTTCCATGAGTTGGTTTTGCGAGCAATCCATGATCTCTCAAACGTAAACAGATGTTCCAGGCAGTATCACCGTCCTCTGAATCATTGATAACGATAGCATTCAATAGTCCACGACCGCGTACTAGAACAACCGTATCTGTCGTTTCTATGTAGGCATTTATTTTCTCCCTAAAATAATGACCCAACGATCGTGCATTCTGCGCTAGTGATTCATCCTTAATTACTTTCAACGCGGCAATACCAACAGCCGCAGCAACAGGATTCCCGCCGAATGTACTTCCATGCTGGCCAGGTTTGATGACATTCATGATGTGATTATCTGCCAGTACGGCGCTCACGGGATAGGCGCCACCAGAGAGTGCTTTTCCTAAAATTAAAATATCTGGTCGTGCATACGTTGCTTCCTGACGCTCGCAATGGCCTTGACAGTCACATTTACCACAAACGGCAAGCAATGCTCCGGTTCTGGCAATTCCCGTCTGGATCTCGTCTGCCATAAATAGGGCGTTGTATTTTGTACACAACTCACGAGCCCTTCTCATATAATCGTCTGCTGGCGTGTATACACCAGCTTCTCCTTGTATAGGTTCTACCATAAAACCAGCAATATTGTCTTGCTGTAATGCTTTTTCCAAGGCATCTACATCATCGTAGGCAATCTTGATAAATCCAGGCGTGTATGGTCCAAAGTTTTTTCGCGCATTTTCATCATTGGAAAAAGAGATAATGGTAGTGGTACGACCATGAAAATTATTGTCCACCACTATGATCTGGGCATCCTTCTCTGCTACTCCCTTTTTCTCGTACGCCCATTTACGGGCAATCTTGATGG
>JBBSPH010000169.1:0-5994 GCA_038258985.1 Flavobacteriales bacterium | reverse complement strand
CGGGTTGATATAAGCAGTGGTTGTTTGAGCTTCTATATTGTCTGGGATCCCATCATTGTCGGTATCTTGATCAAACTGGTCGATAATGCCATCGCTGTCCAAATCACCCGCACCTTCCATAACATCTAAGATTCCATCATTATCATCATCGATATCATTTCCATCGCCCACACCATCCATATCATTATCGTTGATGTCGAGATAGTCAGGGATGCCATTGTTGTTGTTGTCATTGGGATCGATGGTCGCTGGGTCACCATCGACATCTGGATTTTCATCAAATGTGAGTAATCCATCATTATCGTCATCTGTGTCACGGTAATCCAGTTCATCAATCCCATCCGTATTGTTAAGATCTGTGGATGGGTTTGTATTGACCACACCACCGTTGGGATCTAAATAACCTGTCGTGTCTGCATCAAAAGCATCATCCAGACCGTCGTTGTCGATGTCCGCTTCCGCGAAAGCGATATCAGGAACACCATTATTATCAAAGTCAAAACCCTCAATAAAATCGTCCACATTGTCATTATCTGAATCCATGTCGATGTAATCTGCATTACCATCGCCATCTGTATTTACAGGCGTTAATCCCTCTCCAGATCCCGGAATGGTTTCATAGACATCTGCAAGTCCATTGCGATCGGAATCAGTTGGGTCCACGGTTATGTAACCAATGGTAGTTTGAGCCTCTACATTATCGGGTATCCCGTCATTGTCTGAGTCTTGATCGTACTGATCAATTATTCCATCACCATCAAAATCGCCGTTACCCTCAACAGTATCAAGTATACCATCGTTGTCGTCGTCAATATCAAGATTGTCTGGGACGCGGTCGCTATCGTTATCTAGATTATCCCTATCCAGATAATCAGGAATTCCATCTGAATCTGCATCATTTGCATCGTCCGCAAGACCATCCCCATTAGGATCGTTAAATTCATCCTGAGATAGAATTCCGTCATTATCATCATCTGTATCCCGATAATCTAAATCATCCCCTCGATCTGTATTTACCAAATCCCTTATGGGATTCGTACGCACTTGTGCCCCATTAGGGTCTAGATAGCCTGTATTATTTCCGTCAAAAGAGTCATCGATTCCATCCTGATCCATATCACCTCCAGAGGAAATAGCCTCGGGAAGTCCATCTGCATCAAAGTCAAATGCTTCAGTAGCATCTATAACACCATCATTATCGCTATCTATATCTAGAAAATCACTAACCAAATCACCATCTGTGTCAACAGGAGACAACCCTTCACCTGATCCCGGTGTGTTCTCATATGCGTCATCTAGACCATTACCATCTACATCTACCCTAAGCGGATTAATGTAGCTAAATGAGGATTGCGCTTCTACATTGTCAGGAACGCCATCGCCATCAGAGTCTTGGTCTAGTGAATTGATAATGCCATCACCATCAGCATCTAGTGACCCTTCTACCGTATCGAGGATACCATCGTTATCGTCATCAATATCGTTTATATCCAAAACACCATCAGCATCTTTATCCATGTAGATCACACTAAATGCTTTATGGTTGAAGGATGCAATTGGACCTATAAATTTGTTCGCTTTCGCGGAAGCAAAACAAACTAAAAGGCTGTATAGGAGAATTATTTTTTTACCACGAAATACTTGAGTGATAAAGGACTGAGTAATTTCATTCATAAAATCTTGTATTTAACCAATCAAGGGTTACAAGCGACGAAGGTATAGTGTTGGGAATGTATTATAATAATTTTAGGAATACATGAGCTAGTTTTATCGACAAAATACATTTTAATCGGCTTACTAAAAGGCGAATAGTGGTCATATGATTGGTCAGAGTGAAACATCAATTATAAGTGTCTGTCTACTCCACAAAAAAACCCGATGTTTTCACATCGGGTTTTTAAATATTTAGGCTTGACCAGTAGGGCCAAAATTCAGCGGTATCGGCGGTTTATCATAATCCTTTATCTCTCCATGGGCTGCTTCAAACTTTCTGACATTATCAGATAGAGCTTGTGCAAGTCGCTTTGCATGTTGAGGCGTGAGAATGATTCTCGACTTGACCTTTGACTTTGGGTTTCCCGGCATAATGTTCACAAAATCAACTACAAATTCAGAAACTGAATGGTTGATGATCGCTAGATTACTGTATTGACCTTCGGCCACTTCAGGATCTACCTCTATATTGATCTTGTGATCGTTATTGTTATTTGCCATTAGTTATAGTTCACTTGTGGTTCTTCCTTGCGCTTGAGTAATTTTTCAAATTCCTCTTTTGAACCTACGATGATATCATCATAGTTACGCATTCCCGTTCCCGCTGGTATTCTATGACCAACAATTACATTTTCCTTCAACCCTTCTAGCGTATCGACTTTACCACTTACAGCAGCCTCGTTCAATACCTTGGTGGTTTCCTGGAAAGATGCAGCACTAATGAATGACTTGGTCTGTAGGGAAGCACGAGTAATTCCTTGAAGAACTGGTTCTGCCGTTGCTGGCTGAACATCTCTTGCCTCAACAAGTGCCTTGTCCTCACGCTTCAATATAGAGTTTTCATCTCTCAACTGTCGTGGAGAAATGGTCTGTCCTTCTTTCAACGTTGCGGAGTCACCTGCATTTTCTACAACCTTCATTCCGTACAACTTGTCATTTTCTAGAATAAAGTCCTCTTTGTGAACCAATTGGTTCTCTAGGAAGATCCCGTCACCTGGATCAACGATTTTCACCTTACGCAGCATTTGACGTACTACAACCTCAAAGTGTTTATCGTTAATCTTCACGCCTTGCAGACGATATACCTCTTGCACCTCATTTACTAGATACTGCTGTACAGCGCTAGGTCCTTTGATTGCAAGTATGTCCTTAGGTGTGATGGATCCATCGGAAAGTGGCATACCAGCACGAACGTAGTCGTTTTCCTGTACTAGGATCTGGTTAGACAATTTTACCAAATATTTCTTAGTCTCATCAGTTTTAGAAGTTACCGCGATTTCACGGTTACCACGCTTGATTTTGCCAAAAGAAACTACACCATCGATCTCACTTACAACCGCTGGGTTGGAAGGGTTACGAGCCTCAAACAATTCAGTAACTCTTGGTAGACCTCCTGTAATATCACCTGCTTTGGCAGACTTACGTGGGATTTTGACAAGAACTTTACCTACTTTGATCTTCTCATCGTCATTTACCATTAAGTGTGCACCTACTGGTAAGTTATAACTGATTTGGGTTTCACCTTTTGCATCAACAATGTGAAGCGTTGGGATCAATTTTTTATCTCTTGAATCAGAAATCACTTTCTCCTCATATCCAGTCTGCTCATCTGTCTCTACCTGGAATGTCATACCCTGTATGATATTCTCAAATTTGATCTTACCAGCAAATTCTGAAATGATTACACCGTTAAATGCATCCCACTTCGCAATCAAATCACCTTTCTTAACGGCTGAACCAACTTTAGCATAAAGCTCAGATCCGTAAGGGATGTTATTAGAGTTAAGTAGTATTCCCGTTTTAGGGTGCATTAACTTCGATTCTGCCGTACGAGATATTACTACCTCCACTTCTTTACCGTCGCTACTTTCACCTTTAACTGTTTTGATATCTTCGATTTCAAGGATACCATCATTTTTGGCAACAATGGTGTTCTCCTCAGAAACGTTACCTGCAACACCACCCACGTGGAACGTACGTAGTGTTAACTGTGTTCCTGGCTCACCAATGGATTGTGCAGCAATTACACCTACAGCCTCACCTCTCATCACCATTCTATTGGTAGCAAGGTTACGACCGTAACATTTTGCACACACACCTTTTTCTGCCTCACATGTTAATGAAGACCTAACCTCAACTGATTCTAGTCCTGATGCTTCGATCTGGTCTGCGATATCATTAGTGATCATTTCTCCTGCGGCAACAATTACATCTTGGGATGCTGGGTCAATCACGTCATTTAGGGCTGTACGTCCTACGACTCTAGCTCCTAGTTTTTCCATGACCTCCTCATTCTTCTTCAATGCGCTTACATCAATACCTCTCAATGTTTCACAGTCAACCGTATTAACGATAACATCCTGTGCCACATCATGAAGACGACGTGTTAGGTAACCTGCATCTGCCGTTTTAAGTGCGGTATCTGCAAGTCCTTTACGTGCACCGTGCGTAGAGATAAAGTATTCCAAAATCGATAGACCTTCCTTAAAATTGGAAAGGATCGGGTTTTCAATAATTTCTCCTCCACCAGAATTGGATTTTTTAGGCTTAGCCATCAAACCACGCATTCCTGTAAGCTGACGGATCTGTTCTTTAGATCCACGTGCTCCAGAATCAAGCATCATGTACACCGAGTTGAATCCTTGTTGATCCTCTCTAATGTTCTTCATGGAAAGCTCTGTCAACTGTGCATTAGTAGCAGTCCACACATCAATCACTTGGTTGTAACGCTCGTTCTGGGTAATCAGACCCATACCATAGTTACCACGTATGGTATCTACTTTCTTATTAGCATTATCAATCATGGATTGCTTTTCTTTGGGAATCATAATATCTCCTAAAGAGAATGATAGTCCACCGCGGAATGCAAATCCATATCCAAGATCCTTGATCTCATCAAGGAAAGCAGCAGTTCTAGGAACATCTGTAACCTTTAAGATATCACCGATGATATCACGCAATGCTTTCTTAGTAAGAACTTCATTGATATAACCTGCTTCATTAGGAACCTTCTCATTAAAGATCACACGACCTGCAGTCGTTTCAATAATCTCTCTTTTGAAAGAACCGTCTGGTTGCAATAGGCTAATTCTACATTTAACTGGCGCATTGATGTCAACACGTTTTTCATTAAATGCAATTACCAATTCTTCGGGACCGTAGAAAGTCAACCCTTCACCTTTAATGATATGGTCACCTTCAGATCTTCTCAGTTTGGTCATGTAATAAAGACCCAATACCATGTCTTGAGATGGTACTGCAATAGGGCTACCATTTGCAGGATTCAAAATGTTGTGTGATGCAAGCATCAACAACTGACATTCCAAGATTGCTTCTGGACCTAGTGGCAAGTGAACCGCCATCTGGTCACCATCAAAGTCAGCATTAAATGCTGTACATACTAATGGGTGCAGTTGGATTGCTTTTCCTTCAATCAATTTAGGTTGGAATGCTTGTATACCCAGTCTGTGCAATGTAGGAGCACGGTTCAGCATCACTGGGTGTCCTTTCAACACATTTTCCAGAATGTCCCAAACTACGGGCTCTTTATTATCGATTATTTTCTTAGCAGATTTTACTGTCTTAACGATACCACGCTCGATAAGCTTTCTAATAACAAAAGGCTTATACAATTCCGCAGCCATATCTTTAGGCAATCCACACTCAAACAATTTCAATTCTGGTCCAACGACGATCACCGAACGAGCCGAATAATCCACACGCTTACCAAGTAAGTTTTGACGGAAACGTCCCTGCTTACCCTTCAATGAATCAGAAAGTGATTTCAACGGTCTGTTAGAATCAGTCTTCACCGCACTAGATTTTCTAGTATTGTCAAGTAGTGAATCAACCGCTTCTTGAAGCATACGCTTCTCATTACGCAAGATGACCTCTGGCGCCTTGATTTCCATCAAACGCTTCAAACGGTTGTTACGTATGATTACACGACGGTACAAGTCATTCAAGTCAGACGTTGCAAAACGGCCACCATCAAGTGGTACCAATGGACGCAATTCTGGTGGGATAACAGGTACAACCTTCATGATCATCCACTCTGGCTTATTCTCGCGCAGCTCATTTGAATCTTTCAGTGCTTGTACCACTTGAAGACGTTTCAAAGCCTCCATTTTGCGTTGCTTGGATGTTTCGTTGTTTGCCTTGTGACGCAAGTCGTAAGACAACGATTCAAGATCAATACGCTGTAAAAGATCGATCAGACACTCCGCACCCATCTTTGCGATGAATTTGTTGGGATCAGAATCTTCCAAATACATATTTTCT
>JBBSPH010000168.1:0-6014 GCA_038258985.1 Flavobacteriales bacterium | reverse complement strand
CACCGGCAAACGTTCTCAACTGGACAGGCAACTCAATCGTGATTTCATGAAGCGCAAGTCTGGATGGCTCGCTGTAAAGCGGCATTACACCTACGACATGCCGAAGAACGAGGTACAATTACACAATTTTGACGGTGGTTATGCCGGGCTGTCCCAAGTGGAAACGGGAGCCGTCAATTTATGCTACCTCACCAGCTATAAATCGTTCAAAAAATATAAGAATGTGGATTTATTCGAGCAGCAAGTGTTGAGCAATAACCCACAACTGGCCGCTTTTTTCAAAGTAGCAAAGCCTTTATGGGACAAGCCTATTACAATTTCACAAATTTCCTTTGGCAGCAAAACGCAGGGTAAAAGCAACCTGTTATTTATAGGCGATTGTGCCGGTCTTATCCATCCGCTTTGCGGCAATGGTATGGCCATGGCTATTCACAGTGCACACATCGCTGCGAGAAATCTGGACGGGTTCATGCGAGGATCGCGTACCAGAAAACAAATGATCCGTCAATATAATAAAGAGTGGAAATCCAAATTTAAGTTGCGCATGCGCTACGGTAAATGGATTCAGGGTATCCTGATTCATCCCGGATTAACGCGGGTAATGTATCAGCTACTGCAACGACTTCCTTTTTTGTTACCGATATTGATCCGCAATACGCACGGTAAACCCATACAACCTTGACCTACCGATCCCATACCCGCAATACAGATCCTGAATGGATGGACGACCCAAAATTGGATCCGCAGATCCTGGATACTGCCGTCGCAGACATTAATACCTGCAATAAATGGTTGGGCGGTTACACCTTCACCAAAAAGGCTGTTCTAAAGATCATTAGCAAAAACCGAAATCGTAAGTATAGAATAGTGGATGTAGGCTGCAGCGATGGCGCGATGCTGCGTTATCTGGCAAAGGAATTATCAGCATACGACCTAGAGTTTTTGGGAATCGATTTGAGTAAGCGCTCGATAGAAATGGCGCGGGAAAAGAGCAGGGATTTTGAGGCTATTCGCTTTCGCGAAAGCGATATATTCACCACACCACTGCCCGAAATTAGTGGTGATATTGTTCTGGTAACTTTAACGCTACACCATTTTGTGGAAGCTGAGATAACCAAGTTTATCCATCGGTTTCAGGAAATGGCATCTACCGCCATCATTGTTAACGACTTGCATAGAAGCCGGATAGCGTATGGATTTTTTAAATATTTTAGTCCTATTTTTATAGGAAACGAGATTTCCATACACGATGGGTTGATCTCTATTGCCTCTGGATTCCAGCGTGCTGATTTTAAGAACTATGCACGCCAGTTACAGATTAAAAATGACCGATTAGAATGGAAGTGGTCGTTCCGTTATATATGGATAATTCCAACCGATGAGCGTAACGATTAAAACGGTAGCTACCGTAACTCCCAATTTTTTCAAGGAAACAGCAGAAATTTTACCATTTGTAGAAACGTGGCTGGAAGGTCAAGATGAACGCCTGCGCCGCAAAACGATCAAGATTTTTGAAGGTGCGGCCGTTGACAGGCGCTATTCCATTATGGATCCCATAGAAGTTTTTACCAGAACATCGTTTGAGGACCGCAACGATATCTATAAACGGGAAGTTATACCGCTCGCACGCAAGGCCTTGGAACAAGCACTATCAACTGCGGCATGGAACGCTCAAGATTTGGATTTTATCATAACGGTAAGTTGTACGGGAATCATGATTCCATCGATTGATGCCTATTTGATCAACGAACTCAAAATGCGCCAGGATATCGTGCGATTACCCGTGACTGAAATGGGCTGCGTTGCTGGCATATCGGGACTGATTTATGCAGACAATTTTTTGCGGGCAAATCCGGGAAAGAAAGCAGCCGTGATTGCGATTGAGGCTCCCACAGCCACCTTTCAACTGAATGATTATTCCATGGCAAACATGGTGAGTGCAGCAATTTTTGGTGATGGTTGTGCCTGCGTATTACTATCGGAGGAGGAGGAGTCGGGTCCAAAAATTTTGGGCCATGAAATGTACCACTTTCCAGATGCCACGCACATGATGGGATTTGACGTGGTCAATAGCGGTTTAAAAATGGTGCTGGACAAAGAGGTGCCACAAACAATATCAGATCATTTTCCTGCGATTATCCATCCATTTCTGAAAAAGCACGGACTTGCTATTAAAGATGTGGATCATTTGATCTTTCATCCCGGAGGCAAGAAAATTGTTCAAACCGTGGAGGCGCTTTTCAGCGATCTAGGGAAAAATATTGATGATACAAAAGAAGTTCTACGGTTGTACGGCAACATGAGCAGCGCGACAGTACTGTTTGTTCTTGACAGATTTATGAAGAGGAGTGATGTCAAAAAAGGAGATAAGGGATTGATGTTGAGCTTTGGTCCAGGATTTACGGCGCAAAGAATATTGTTGGAATGGTAAACGATCTGGAAGAAAAATATGGATTGATACTGGGCGGCAGCAGCGGTCTGGGATATGCGAGCGCAGCAAAGCTGGCAGCGCATGGCATGCGCTTGATCATTATCTATCGCGCCTCCAGAACACAAAGCGATGCAATCAAATCGCGATTTGACGCTCTGGAAAATTCCAAAATTCATCTATTCCTAAATGCAGATGCAACCAACGATCTCAAAATTTCTGATTTGATTCGGCAGATAACAGATCATTTGCAGGGCGCTAGGTTGTATTTACTCCTACACAGCATTTCAAAAGGCAACCTTAAACCAATGACCAGCGAGCATGCATTGACAGCTGCAGACTTTGCACAGACCATTCATTCCATGGGTATCAATTTATATTCTTGGTCACGAGCGTTGATCGCGTCTGACCTCATGACTAATCCATCCCGGATCTTGAGTTTTACCAGCGAGGGAAATTCCAGGCCCGTGAGCGGTTATGCCGCTGTAAGCGCGGCAAAAGTAACCTTGGAAGCCATTATGAGAAATATGGCGCTAGAGCTTCCCGTTTATGGGATAACAACCAACTGTATCCAGGCAGGCGTGACAGATACGGAAAGCCTGCAACGCATTCCCATGTATGAAAAGCTTATGGAAAATAGTCTACAGCGCAACCCATTCAAACGCTTGACACAGCCGCAGGATGTGGCAAATACGGTCTATCTTTTATGCCGTCCAGAGGCCGCCTTTATCAACGGTACCATTATCAAAGTTGATGGTGGTGAATCCCTAAGCTAGAATTATGCTGTTATCAGAATCTGAAAAAATCGTCGCTAATCTGCCTTACGGCGAGGGTTTTAAGTTTGTCGACAAATTATTGGAAATCAGTGAAGATCACGTGATGGGCGTGTACCGCTTTCGCGAAAGCGAATACTTTTACAAACACCACTTTGCAGACCGACCTCTAACACCAGGAGTCATTTTACAGGAATGTATGGCTCAAATAGGGTTAGTGTGCCTGGGTGCATACCTAATGAGAGAATCTGACACGAAACCAAGACTGGTCTTTACTGAAGCCCACGTCGTTTTCAAAGGCCAGGTTCTACCCGAAACTACCATAATCGTTACAGCCAAAAAAGAATATTTTAGATTTGGCAAATTAAAAGTGGTCGTACAAATGGTAGATGAAAACGAAAAAAAAATCGCCGAAGGCTGGATGAGCGGAATGATGCTGACGGAAAAATGAATTTAAACTTAAACTTAGATCTAAATTTAGATTTAAGTATAAGTATAAGTATTAAAAATACTGCCCAATCCCAAATACCAATCCGTTACTAGCATTTTCTCCTATTCCCACGCCATAATCCAGTCTAAATACCGCGTTGAAAATGCGCTTGTGAATAAATCGCACGCCTAATCCCGGCGATACGCGAATACTATCGCTTTCAAAAGCGCTGCCTACATCCTCGCCAACTTGGCGTTGCGTATTCACATCCACAAAAGTATTGCTTTGCAAAACGAACCATCCTCGTTCATACAGTGTGTGCCGGTATTCCGTATTTATCGTCGCTGTCGCTGTGCCGCGCGCGACCACATTACCACCACCGCGTATATTCACTTGATTATCAACAATAAAAGGTGCAAATGAGGAGTTGTTGTTCGTGGCATAACCTAGACGTAAGCGGCTGGCCCAGTTTCCCTTGGAGCCTATTTTCTTCAAATATTCCAAATCATTTTGCAGTACAAAATTATCAGCCAGAAACTCGTTGCCGCCCGTTAAAACTTGAACATCTGTTTGATTGCGCCATCCAGAAACATATTGATAATCAATAGCAAGATTAATGTATTCATATTGTGCCCTAAAATTGAGCCGGTCGGCAGTTAGTTCTTGAGGAATCCCTGCTCCATTACGACCGTCCTCAAATGAATAATCATCGCCAGCAATGGAAAAACCAAGCTCTCCACGATTCCGAAAATTATGTTCATACATCAAATAACCCTCAAAAAGCTGGTTGTTGTATTGATAGTTGGTTTCATTCTGGTTATCAAAATAGATAGGCTCAAACGTGTTGTTATTCTGATAGTTGACACCTAGACCCAATTTATTATTGAATAAATAACGGGACTCAATGAATGCACCGTAAGAAGAAAACACCTCGTTCTGGTAATAGCCACCAATCAAATGGTTTGCACCAAATGCATTGAATTCAAACAGCGAAACACGAAAGGCAAAATCGCCATTAGCTGCCGTTGATACGCGTAATCCGGGAATGATGGTAAAATTTTCGTCAATTACATAGGTCAAACTAGTATTGCCGAATTCGTCTTTATTTTGGACAACCGTCGCCTTTGCAATTCCCGGGAGCCTGTTGAGCCGCTCAACGTCTAGTGCAATTTTTGTAGAATCTGTGGTAGTGTTGGGCTGCGTTTTTAAGATGCGGCGCAGGAAGGATTCCCTCGTGCGTTTTAATCCATCAAACTCAATTGATTCTATTGCAATGCTTTGTGCCTGTACAATTCCATTAACTACTAAAAAGATACCTATTGCAAAACAGCTGCGTAAACCCATGCTCCAATATTACAACGTATTGATCACCAAAACTCTAAAACCCATCCCGATTAGTTAGATATTCTTCCCACTTGGAAGATGATCAGTTCTGCGATTTTGTTTCTAGCTTAGCAACCATGAATACTAAGAAATCAGGTAGGGTGGTGGTAACTGGATTAGGCGTTGTAGCTCCTAATGCTATGGATGTTTCCGCTTTCGCGAAAGCGTTACAAACAGGAACCAGCGGTATACGATTCGAGCAACAATTGGCAGATTTAAACTTTGGTTGCCAAATAGCCGGAACGCCACAAGTAACTCAAGAACAAATAGATAAATATCTGACACCATTGCAGCAGCGAGGCTTTAAAGCCAGCGGAATGCTTTATGGAATTATTGCGGGAAAACAAGCATTTGAAGATGCCGGCCTTGAAATCGCACCGAAGGAAAAAGCGCTGGAGGATCTGGGAATCATCTTTGGAACCGGGCAAAGCGGTGGTGAGAAATTCCGCGAGGCAATTCATTTAATTGATGACAAAAAAGTAAGGCGACTGGGCAGTACCAGTGTGATACAGACCATGGGCAGCGGCATAAGTGCGTGGTTAGCGGGAGAACTGGGCGCGGGAAATATGGTGACAAGCAATTCTAGCGCATGCTCTACAGGAACTGAGGCGATGATCATGGGATATGAACGTATCAACGCGGGAAAAGCGCGCCAGATGTTGGTGGGAAGCACCAGCGATTCTGGTCCCTATATCTGGGGCGGCTTTGATGCGATGCGCATTCTTCCTACTAACTACAACGATAATCCAACCGCCGCCAGTAGGCCATTTGCGGCAAATGCCGCTGGCTTTGTGCCAGGATCTGGCGCAGGAGCGATTTTAATGGAAAGTCTGGAGTCAGCATTGGAACGCGGTGCTACCATTTATTGCGAGGTGTTGGGTGGTGCGATCAATGCCGGTGGTCACCGCGGCGACGGTAGCATGACCGCGCCTAACGGAGTAGCGGTACAGCGTGTCATACAGATGGCGCTTGAAGAATCAGGAATTAAAGCTCATGATAT
>JBBSPH010000167.1:0-6015 GCA_038258985.1 Flavobacteriales bacterium | reverse complement strand
TGTGGTGGAGGATTTGGGTTAGTTATGACTTATGAGTTCAGAGTTCAGAGTTTTGAAATTGAAGAAAGTAAAAAAGAAGAAAAGACAAATGCCTGTTCGAGCGGAGTCGAGAACTATCTAGTTAAAGACGGTTTAAATTTGAAAAATACACTCATCGTAATCATCTTAGCTTTCTCGATTTTCTTGATAATTATAGGCGCACTATTTAAGTTCCTAAATCTGGGTTTTGGTGAGGGAGCCTTGATGAACGGGAATACGATTTTAGTAATGGAATAAGGTCTAAAAATGTAAGCTCTAATATTTTAACGATTAAAATATTGACTCTAAACAAAATACCAAATGGATGATAACTATAGAATCGTAGATGAAAAACTAATTATAAATGACAGCTGTAAGAAACATGTACTTTATTTAAATATCGCAATGGTATTAGTGTTTTTGAGTTCAATGATTACTGTGATTGATAGTGAGAATTCCATTTTGGATAGGTGGTCTGCGACCTCAATTTTTATTGCGACCTCGAGTTTAGTATTGCTGTTTGTAAATAACTATAACAAAACCACACGGTCCATTATTGAATTAGAGGAAATAGAAACTATATCACAGAAAAATAAAATCCATAGCAAGACTTATTATGTTCAGCTCAAAAATGGAAAGGAAAGGTATCTGCCTGAATTGAAAAGAAAAGATATCATTTCAAAACTTCAAGAATCAATTAAAACGGTTAACCTTAAGAAGAGACATGATTAAAAAATTTACGCTACTTGTTACTATAAGTCTTATTTTATTCAGCTGTGGAGCTGTTATAAGCACAATGCTCAACATAGATGTTTCTGATGCTAAAAGAACGGCAAAAATTTTATTGTCGGAAGATGCGGATGAATTGGATTTGGAAAAAAATATGATCTCTGAAGACTTTCAAAAATATCTTTCCAGTAGAGAAGGAAGGGATTATTACAGAAACATACGCTTTAAAAATGGCGAACTCAAAAGTATAAAATTCAAAGCTCTGAATGGAAATTCACAAGATACCATGAATTATATCTTGACAGGAAAATTCAAAAATCAGGTGAAAGAACTAGAAGTTAGGGTGCAGGCGTTAAAGGATAAAGAGATAATTGCAGTATTCGTAGCTCCGTGGAAAGATGAATTGCGACCAATAAGCATAGATCAGAGATAAAATGAAACATTACAGAATAGATGAAAAAAAATTGATTTTGAATGATTCAAGTACCCTTATATTGATGATGCCTTATATAGCCGTAGCCTTGTCCAGTATAAGTATGGCACTGACCTTATATAATAATTGGCCATTTGAGATGGAGTTTTTTGACATAATGCCAGCGTTAATCCTAACTGCTTGCTTTATAATGTTGATTTGGGCTTATATAAAGAAGACTTATACAGGCGAATTGATGATATCTGACATTGCGGCAATCAAACAGACATCGCTTGATAAATCAGGGTTTTATATAGAGTTGAAAAACGGAAAACAAAGGAATCTGACCGAAATCAAACATCCTAAAATTGCAACCAATTTATTGGAATTGCTGCGGGAGATAAAACCTTCTATCACCGCAAATTTCGAGGAGCAAGAATTAATTAAAAGATAGAAACTAGGTAGATGACCGAAGAAAACGAAGAATTAGAAAACCTAGATAACGGCTTTGAAGAGCAGGCGACCGAGACCATCACTCGTGTCACCGGCATGTATAAAGAATGGTTCCTGGATTATGCCAGTTATGTGATTCTGGAGCGCGCGGTCCCTGCAATTGAGGACGGGTTCAAACCCGTACAGCGACGTATCATGCAATCCATGAAGGACTTGGATGATGGACGCTACAACAAGGTAGCTAACATTGTGGGCCATACCATGCAATATCACCCCCACGGTGATGCCTCTATAGGCGACGCGATGGTGCAAATAGGACAGAAGGATCTATTGATCGATATGCAGGGTAACTGGGGGAACATTCTCACCGGTGATCCAGCCGCAGCCTCGCGTTATATTGAAGCACGACTTTCCAAATTTGCCACGGAAGTCCTTTTCAACCCTAAAATTACTGAATGGCAATCCAGTTACGATGGCCGTCGCAAGGAACCCATCAACCTGCCGGTTAAATTCCCTTTGCTGCTTACGCAAGGAGCTGAGGGTATTGCTGTAGGGTTAAGCACCAAGATTTTACCACATAATTTTAACGAAATTATAGATGCCAGCATCAAGCATTTGCAAGGCAAGAAATTCAAGCTGTTTCCAGACTTTCCTACGGGAGGAGAGGCAGATATCTCCGGTTATAACGATGGAATGCGTGGCGGCAAAGTGCGTGTCAGGGCTAAAATGCATTCACCGGACAAGAATACCATCATCATTACGGAGATTCCGTTTAGCACTACGACAAGCTCCCTAATTGATTCTATCCTCAAGGCAAATGATAAGGGCAAGATCAAGATCAGGAAGATTGAGGATAATACTGCAGCACAAGTAGAAATCCAAATACACCTTCCACCAGGCTTGTCGCCAGACAAAACAATGGATGCGCTCTTTGCATTTACGAGTTGTGAGGTAAGCGTATCTCCATTGGGTTGCGTCATAGAAGATAATAAACCACTGTTCGTTGGCGTAAGTGAAATGCTGCGCCGCAGCACTGACCACACGGTAGATATCATACGCCAGGAGCTTCAAATACAACTTGACGAGGTAGAAGAGCAATGGCATTTTGCATCGCTGGAACGCATCTTTATTGAGAATCGTATTTATCGTGATATTGAAGAAGAAGAAACTTGGGATGGCGTTATCAATGCCATTGATAAAGGATTAAAGCCGCACATCACACACCTTAAACGTGCGGTGACTGTGGATGATATCGTCCGCTTAACTGAAATACGTATCAAGCGCATCTCAAAGTTTGATATTGATAAAGCGCAGCAGAAAATAGATGCGTTGGAAGATCGAATTGCAGAATTGAAGCGCAACCTGGAAAAACTCATTGAGTTCACCATCGACTATTTCAAAAAGTTACAGAAGGATTACGGCGCAGACCGCACGAGACAGACAGAATTGAAAACTTTTGACGATATCGTCGCTTCCAAAGTGGTCATTAGAAATACAAAACTCTACGTTAACCGGGAGGAAGGATTTGTCGGCACGAGTCTTAAGAGAGACGAGTACGTTGGAGATTGCGCAGATATTGATGATATCATCGTTTTCACGAAAAGTGGGACAATGATGGTTTCAAAAGTAGATGCCAAAACCTTCGTTGGAAAGGGAATACTGCACGTTGCCGTCTGGAAGAAAAAAGACAAACGTACCATCTACAACCTGATTTATAGAGACGGGAAGACTGGCCCCAGTTATGTCAAGAGATTTTCGGTGACCAGTATGACCCGCGATAAAGAATACAGTGTGGGCTATGGTACAGCGGGCACTAGCATCCATTATTTTAGTGCAAACCCAAATGGAGAGGCAGAGGTTGTCACAATCAACCTACGCCAGCAAGGCAGCATCAAAAAGCTCAAATGGGATCTGGACTTCTCAGACATCACAATTAAAGGAAGATCCAGTAAGGGAAATCTGGTGACAAAATATAACGTCAAGAAGGTTGAATTGAAAGAAGAAGGTGTGAGCACCTTGAAACCACGCAAGATATGGTTCGACGAGATCGTTAGGCGATTGAACGTAGATGGTCGCGGTGATTTATTAGGTGAATTTAAAGGAGAAGATAGGTTGCTCATTATAAGCCAGAAAGGTGTTGCGAAGACAGTCATTCCAGAGGTTACTTCTAGATTTGAAGAAGATATGGTGGTTCTTGAAAAATGGATCCCCAATAAACCCATTAGCGCGATTTATTTCAATGGAGAGAAGGAGTTGTTCTACGTCAAACGTTTTCTTATTGAAAATGAGGACAAGGAAGAATCTTTTATTTCAGATAACAGTAATTCTTACCTAGAAATAGTTTCCACCAGCCATAGACCAGTGGCAGAGGTCGTTTATAACAAGCCTCGTGGCAAGGATCAACCACCCAATGAGCAGATTGATATTGAGGAGTTCATCAGCATCAAGGGAATTACTGCTCAAGGAAATATGCTTTCCAAAGAAAAGGTGAAACAAATCAACCTGCTCGATCCTTTGCCCTATGAGGAGCCAGAAATAGAAGAAGTAGAAGTGATTGAAGAAGAAGAAGTCAGCGAGGAGAATGAATCGGTTTCACCGAGTGGAGAGGATAAAAAAGGCGTTGATAATTCAGACGCAACAGATGGCTCTATAGACGACAAGGGTCAGGGAAGTCTATTTTAGAAGCTAATAATTAAATTAAGTTCGCTTTCGCGAAAGCGAAAACAGCCACTATCACCACAAGAAAATGGGATTACTAACTGATTTTAAAGAATTTGCGGTCAAGGGAAATATGATCGACATGGCCGTCGGTATCATCATCGGGACTGCATTTAACGATGTCGTACAAACGATCGTTCAAAAAGTTTTTCTGCCGCCGCTATCGATGCTTACCGACGGTGTTAATTTTGCCGACCGCAAATGGGTCTTGAAAGAGGCCATCAATGAAGATCCCGTGACTGAAGTGGCGGTGGGTTATGGCGAGCTCATTGAGGTAACCATCGATTTTATCGTGATTGCCTTTGTTGTATTTGTGGTCATTAAACTGATGAACCGCCTTCGTAAGAGCGCAGAGGATCCCAAGGATTCCACTACCGTGACTCCTAAAGATATTGAGCTGCTCAACGATCTCAAAGAATTGATGCAGGAACAAAATAAAATTCTTTCAAGAAAATAATTTATCGCTGAATGTATTGATATGAGGGAGATGGGAGGGAATTTCGCTTTCGCGAAAGCGAATAAATCGTAACCCTTATTAAACCTTTTAAAGCCATGTGAGTCCTAAAAATGGAGACAACTAGGAACAGGTTTTTTAGCCAAAACCTTTCAAAAACATAGTGTTTTCATTGTTAGATTTATTTGATTATAGCCAATTCAAAAAGCGCCAAGGATCGTCCTTAGGCGCTTTTTTAGTATTGGAAAACATATTTATTCAACCTTTATAGCGGTTCCACGATAGATTTGATCACGGCCGGATTGTGTAAATTCAAAGGTGTAGCCATCCTCTGTAGTGTTCAGAATTTTGAAAAGGTAAGCCCTGCTGTCTGCATTAGTTTTGGGATCTATAGGAATCACACGCCACTCACAGTCGTTCACCCATTGCACACGCGATGTATCTACTTGGCTTTCAAAATATTCTATCTGTAAATCTTGGGTACGTACAAATCTAGTTTTCAATAATTTACCGCCAGATTCTTGTTCCCAGATAAAGGTTCCGGTTTTAAAATCAGCACATTCTCGGTTGTTGTTATACTTATCGCAACTAGCGATCACCAGCATCAACAGGAGCAAAGGGAAGCATCTTGCCATAATTTTTAGAAAATAAGAGGTATAGTAAAAAATAAACGAACATATGGATCATCACCAACGCAATAAATGCATACACGGGAACACCTAGCAATTGGTATGGCCAGCTATACGTCCATACGCCCATGTTGATCGCAATCATCTCGCCAAAAGCAGGGATAATAAGAGTGAGAAAGATCATTAGCACAATTCTATGGGTGAAAGTAGGATTTTTTAAATAGGGAACCAGTCGGTGTTCCAGTTGGTATAAAATATAAAATGCCATCATCCATGCAAATGGTAGCCAGGCTGGGAGCATAGCTCCATTAATATAGTGGTATTCCCAATATTCCATCGATACACCCCAAAATTCTGCTAGAATCCCGAAAAAACCAGTCAATAACATTCCCGCTAGGAGAATCCAGTTTTTGTCGGATTTGCTTTTGAACCCTGCAACATAGAAAATATGGACAATTTTTAATGAAATCAATCCAGCAACGATAAGCGAAAACTCTTTGAGAAATCCGATGGCAAGACCTGCAATGCACACTTTAATGACAGCCTTAAGAAACTCTAGGGAAACCTTTTTGTAAGAGGTAAACATTCAACGATCACTTTGA
>JBBSPH010000166.1:0-6022 GCA_038258985.1 Flavobacteriales bacterium | reverse complement strand
TCCCATAAAATCCTGCACTCGGTCTAGGGTAAGTTCAATATTATTGCGGGCGTTTTTCTCGATTTCAGTCACGGTTGCACTGTTGACATCGTCCACCCGGATGCCAAAATCCTTGGGCATCGATATACTTCCATCCCTGAAAAATACCGCGCCACCGTAATATTTCCAGATGTTTTTGCGCAGTGCGGTAATTCCCATTTGCGCGCGTATAGTAACTAATCCCACGACCTTATCGATGGGCAGGTGCGGGAACGGTACATTTTCATACATCACCAGTGGCGGGTTTTCCAGATAGGCATTGATCAAGTTCTGCAGCTTTGAATCATCAAAAAAGTCGACTCCCACGATGCTGTTGGTACGATCATCAATACCCACGACGATAAAACTGTTGTTTGCCGGGTTTGAATTTGACAGGGCGCAAATGTGTTTTAGGAATTTTGCCTTGCCCTCCTTGTTGCTCAAGTCCACGCGCAATTTCTTGTCATAAAAACTATTCTCGTCGTTGTGCGCGAGAAGATTTTTTACCAGAAGTCGCTTATTGATCATACCTTAAATATAGTGCAGGAATGGGTGGGATGGTTCGCTTTCGCGAAAGCGGAATTCCACAAAATAATGAACAACCGTTTTAAATCTAGGTTTGAGTTTAAACTTAGGCTTTACCTTAAACTAGAACCTAAGCCTGAAATTGAATTTGGATCTTGAGTCTTGAGTCTTAAGTTTTGGGATGTGGGATTCGGGATTCGGGATTCTAAATCTAGAACTTTGAATAGCAGTCAACAATTCCCGATATAACTATCTTTGACTCCATGCAGATTCCAGAAGGCAAAAAAATCTATTTTTCCAGCGATAACCATTTAGGCGCTCCTACCCAGGAGTTAAGTAAACCACGCGAGCGTAAGTTTTTGCAATGGCTGGATATGGTAAAGGAAGATGCTGCGGCGATCTTTTTACTGGGCGATCTGTTTGATTTTTGGTTTGAATATAAAACCGTGGTTCCTAAAGGACAGGTACGCGTGCTAGGTAAACTGGCAGAGCTGCGCGATAGCGGTATCCCGATCTATTTTTTTGTGGGCAACCATGACCTGTGGATGTTCGGATATTTTGAGGAAGAATTGGGCATTCCAGTTTATCATGAACCACGAGAGTTTGAATTTAACGGCAAAAAGTTCTTGATAGGACACGGTGATGGCAAGGGCCCTGGCGATAAGGGTTACAAGCGCATGAAGAAGGTATTTACAAGTCCCTTTTTTCAGTGGTGCTTCCGCTGGATTCATCCAGATTTGGGTGTGCGGCTGGCAAGGCACCTATCGGTAAAGAATAAATTGATTTCTGGTGATGACGACGCTGTTTATCTGGGTGAGGAACAGGAATGGCTGGCGCAGTATGCCAAGCGTAAACTGCAGTTGCAGCACTACGACTATTTTATTTTTGGACACCGTCACTTACCAATGGAAATCAAGCTTTCTAAATCATCGACGTATTTCAATCTAGGAGACTGGATAACTCACTATACCTATGGAGTTTATGATGAAAAGGGGTTTGAATTAAAAGAGCTAGATAAATAATCATCGACGAACTGCCATCTTCTTAACATAATTTAACGCTACTCATCTGATAAAACATACCTTTTATCTATAAATCCGACGATCAGAAGTTTTATCGGTTTTACTACAAGTGTTCTTTTTATATTTATTGTCCCTTAGAACACTACATGAGCGAATCTTTACCCACTAATTTCTTATTACAAGCACCTGTTGCCATTGCCTATCTAGATAGGAATTTGAGGTATACCGCACATTCTGCAAAATGGTGCAGTGATTATAACTTACCATTTACTGATCTTATTGGAAAACATCATTATGAATTATTTCCAGAGATCCAGACCGATTGGAAAGACAAGCATCAACGTGTATTAAACGAAGGAATAACTGAGGCTAACCATGCACAACTATTCTTACGACAGGATGGATCTAAACAATGGTTAAAATGGGAAGTAGGCCCTATCCATAACGCAAGCGGTGAAATCGATGGTATAGTGATGATGTCGGAAGACATTACCAACTTGATGGTAGAAAAATCAACTCTCGACCGAGAGCGCCAATTTTTATTAGATGCCACCAATAAAGCCAAGATCGGATCATGGGAAATTAATTACGATACCAATGAACTGTATTGGTCGTCCGTGACTAAACAGATTCATGAGGTATCAGAGGACTTTATACCCGATATTTCAAAAGGAATCGATTTCTATAAGCCTGGTATCAATCAGCAACGTGTTACTGACTTATTTGCAACCTCATCTGCAACCGGAGAAACAATAGAAACTGAACTACAGATAATTACTGCCGAGGGCAACGAGCGCTGGGTGCAAGTAGTCATGAAAGCAGATCTGGAAGATGGAGTTTGCGTGCGTCAGTTCGGTACGTTTGAGGATATCACCGATAAGGTTGAGTCTGACTTGAACTATAAACTGGCGCTGCGCAAATTTCAGGAGGTGTTTCAGGCTTCCGGTGTTGGAATGTTAGTAATGGACCCTATAGATTTAAGCATCATAGAGGCTAATTCCAGTATTTGTAATTTGTTGAATTACAAATCATCGTACATCAAAAATTCTTTTCTTCAGGATTTTGTGTCTAAACAATAGTTTCCTAAACTGTTTGATTCTGTTACTGATCTTTTGAATAAAAAGGTAGATCGTTTATCCATCAATATCAATCTTAAAAAATCTACGGGCCGTTTTGTTATCTGTTCTCTTATAGGAACATTAATAGAAGATGAAAACGGAGATCCCATAGATCTTGTTTTGCAGATAATGGACATCTCTGCCATTAAAAAAAAGGAGGAAGAACTACAAGCGTTTACAAAATACGTGGAACAACAAAATGAACGCCTACTCAATTTTGCGCACATCGTTTCCCATAATTTAAGATCTCATTCCAGTAATTTTGAAGTGCTATTGCACCTTTATAATCAGGAGAATAATGAGGAAGACAAGCAGAATATTGTCAAATTACTAGGATCTTCCAGCACACAGCTGTCTGAGACTATTAGCCATTTAAATGAAGTTGTAGCCGTTAGTACGCAGAAGCTGGAGTTGAGCACCATTTACTTAAAAGAAAACATCTTTAAAGTGATGGAGAATATTTCTACAGATATTAAGATCAACCATGTTGATGTAGAGGTGGATATCGATCAAGACTTCACCGTGGACGCTTCACCCGCCTATCTAGAAAGTATTTTTCTCAACTTATTGACCAATAGTATCAAGTATCGCAAAAAGAATGTCCCTACTAAAATTCATATCAAGGCATTCAAACATAATAACCACGTGCGTATCATATTTCAAGACAATGGCACGGGAATAGATATGAAACAGAACGGACACAAAGTTTTTGGGATGTACAAAACCTTTCATGGCAATGATGATGCTCGCGGTATAGGTTTATACATGACTAAGAACCAGGTAGAGGCTATGGGCGGTAGCATAAAAGTACATAGTCAAAAAAATATCGGGACAACTTTTAAAATTACGCTATAGCATTATGTCAAAATCTTACGCTTGGGTTATCGATGATGACTCTATCTATACGTTTACCATCAAAAAACTGATTGAAAAAAACAATCTAGCAGATAAGATTGATGTTTTCAAAAATGGTCGCGATGCGTTGGACGCTCTTAACGATAAGGCATTAAGCGATCGCGGTTATCCAGATATTATTTTGCTAGACATCAATATGCCTGTTATAGATGGATGGCAATTCATGGAAGAGTTCGTAAATTTTTCTGATAAATCCTCGATTGTTCTTTACATGGTAAGCTCCTCCATAGATGCACGGGATGTAATAAAATCAAAATCCTTTAAAGAAATCAAAGACTTTATAGTAAAACCTGTTACCCTTCAAAGCCTAAAACTTCTAATGGCATCCTAACTAGGATGGATATCCCGCAAGCGCAATTGTAGACTTTTGTTTCCTTGCCAGACATTTTGATCAATGGAATAAGCGATGTCAAAATCCTTTTTGCCTGTAACGTAAGGATGTTGATCGCCTAGATTAAACCCAATTGCATTCAATTTTAATGTTGGAAAATGCTTGTCCGTTATGCATAATTTCAAATGCTTGTCATCTGTACCTACCGGTTTCCCATAGCCTGTATCCACCAGACTTTCCGTCATAAATACGGGTGTCATATTTCTAGGGCCGAAGGGCGCCATCTGCTGTAAAATGCGGTAAAATTTATTAGTAATGGATCCTAGCGGTAATGGAAGATCAATGCCTACTTCATCTGTCCGGCTGCTATTTTGAATCGTTGCGCAAACAACCTCTTCAAACCTTGTTTTAAACGCTTTGAAGTTCTCCACTTTCAACGTGAGTCCTGCAGCATAAGTATGCCCACCAAATTGCTCTATATATTCAGAACACTGTTCTAACGCCTCATATACATCAAAGCCACGCACACTGCGTGCACTCGCCGCGAGATAATCACCGCTTTTTGTAAAAACCAATGTTGGTCTGTAGTACGTTTCCATCAATCGAGAGGCAACAATGCCTATGACGCCTTTATGCCAGGATGGTTCGTAAACTACCGTAGAAAATCGCTCTGTCTCGCCGAGCTCCTTGATTTGATCCAGCGCAGCAATGGTAATCGAACGATCTGCCTCTTTCCTATCTGTATTGAATTGCTCTATTTCCTGCGCCAGCGTGATCGCTTTTTCGAGATCTGTTTCAGTTAACAATTCCACGGCATGCAGGCCATGCTTCATACGGCCAGCAGCATTGATGCGTGGCGCAATGGTAAACACAACATCCGTAGAGGTGAGTTTGTCCTTTTTCAATTGAGAGATGATGGCTTGAAAACCGGCACGCGGGCTTGTGTTGATCACATGCAATCCATGATGGGTCAATATCCTATTCTCGCCTGTCATCGGTACGATGTCTGCTCCTATTGCCGTGGCGACAAGATCTAGATAGGGAATAAGGATATCAAATTCCCAACCGTTGGTAGCAGTTATCGCCTGGCATAGCTTGAAGCCTACACCGCAGCCACAAAGCTCATCATAGGGATAGGTGCAGTCCTCCCGTTTAGGATCCAGGACTGCCACCGCTGCCGGGAGCTGTTTTCCCGGACGGTGGTGATCACAGACGATAAAATCAACGCCTTTTTCTTTCGCGTAAGCGATCTTATCCACCGCTTTAACACCACAATCCAGCGCAATAATTAAGGTAAAATCGTTATCAACTGCAAAATCAATCCCCTGGTAACTCACGCCATAACCTTCTTCATAGCGATCTGGTATATAGGTAGCAACATTAGGGTAATAGGATTGCAAGAAGGAGGAAACAAGTGCCACGCTGGTCGTTCCATCCACATCGTAGTCTCCGTAGACCAGGATATTTTCCTGATTATCCACAGCCTTCTGGATACGTCCAACCGCTAGTTCCATGTCCTTCATCAGGAATGGATCGTGCAACTCGTCCAGTGATGGTCTAAAAAAGGATTTCGCTTTCGCGAAAGTGTCCACTCCACGCTGCACCAACAAGCCAGCAAGTACTGGATCTATCTTAAGATCTGCTGCAAGTTGTTTCTGTACTTCGGGATCTGGGAGTGGTTTGAGTGTCCAGCGCATAGTAAAAGTTGGAATGCAAATTAGAGATTAAACCACAAATTCCTACCTTACCTAAAATTAATTTTCCATGCCATTAGTCACACCGCTCACCGCAGACCACGACCCAGAAACAAGGGAATTGGCAGCTTTTTTCAATGAAACCCTGGGATTTTGTCCCAACTCTGTATTGACCATGCAGCGACGGCCAGCAATTTCTAAGGCTTTTATCAACCTCAACAAAGCCGTTATGGCAAATGAGGGACGCGTGACCAGCGCCCTCAAACGCATGATTGCATGGGTATCGAGCAATGCTACTGGCTGCCGCTATTGCCAGGCACATGCCATAAGAGCCGCAGAGCGTTATGGAGCAGAACAGGAACAGCTGGACAATATCTGGGAATACCGCACCCATCCTGC
>JBBSPH010000165.1:0-6037 GCA_038258985.1 Flavobacteriales bacterium | reverse complement strand
ATATCGTGATGTTTACTCCACTGTCATCAACAGACATCAAACGTGTGGTCGAACTTCAGTTAAAGGGCGTAACTAGAATGTTATCCCAGCAAGGGATTGTCATCGATACCACCGTACAAGCTATCGAATTATTGGCACAATTGGGCTACGATCCGCAATATGGTGCCCGACCGGTGAAGCGTGTGATACAAAAGCAAATTTTGAACGAACTCTCAAAAAAGATTCTCTCGGGAGAGGTAACTGCAGAGGATGTAATCCTCATAGATACTTTTGAAAATAAAATCGTGTTTAGAAATGAACAAGCCCTAGTTGACGTAGATTAAGTGGGTATCGCTTTCGCGAAAGCTAAAAATATGTAATGCAATTGCAAAAGTCCTTTTTCGGTGTGAAAAAGGACTTTTTTGTTTGATCAAATAGATCGCGTACAAATTTGAAACTCCAGCAATCAAAGATTGCAAAATCAATAAAATATAGTTAGTCTTTACTTTGGATAGCTCGTATTTATTGAGTGTTCGCTTTCGCGAAAGCGAAATCAGCGACCATTAACGTATTCCTATTTTCCTACTTGCAAAATCAAGATCTTTCCTTACTTTGCAGTATACAATTATCAAATATGCAGATCAAGAGACTTTTTGACTTTCCCTACTACCAGTTGGAAAAATTTCCTAGAGCTGATGCTTTAGTGACTAAGAAGAATGGTGTTTGGGAAAAAACATCTACCCAATCATTTGTAGATCAGTCACGTGCCATATCCCGAGGCCTCATGAATTTGGGTGTCAAAAAGGATGATAAGATCGCCATTATTTCTACTACGAACCGCACCGAGTGGAACATTATGGATATAGGCATTATGCAGACTGGCGCACAAGATGTACCCGTCTACCCTACAATTTCTGAAGAGGAATATGCATACGTATTGAACCACAGCGAGTCCAACTATGTATTTGTATCTGACAAAGAGGTGTACGATAAGGTAATGTCCATCAAAAATGAGGTGCCGTCCATTATCGACGTCTACAGCTTTGACGATATTGATGGTTGTAAGAGTTGGCATGAAGTTCAAAAACTGGGTGAGCCAACGGATAATGAGGAAGCACTAAATGCGATGATGAAGAGCATTCATGAGGATGACCTAGCGACATTGATTTATACATCAGGAACCACGGGCAAGCCTAAGGGTGTTATGCTATCCCACAAGAATATTTCCAGCAATACTATAAATTCTGAAACACGCTTACCCATTGTTTTGGGAAAATCAAAAGCATTGAGTTTTCTGCCCGTATGCCATATCTATGAACGCATGCTGCAGTACCTCTACATTTATACTGGTAGTGGTGTTTACTTTGCAGAATCTCTAGAAACTATTTCTGAGAACCTGAAGGAAGTGCAGCCAGAGGTGATGAGTGCTGTACCTAGACTTTTAGAAAAAGTATATGACAAAATCATCGCCAAGGGTAGCGATCTCGACGGAGTAAAGAAAAAACTGTTCTATTGGGCGGTTGAATTAGGACTTGAATGGGAACCTTATGGTCAGAACGGCTGGTGGTATGAAACAAAATTGAAACTGGCTAAAAAACTGATTTTTTCTAAATGGCAGGAAGCCCTTGGTGGTAACTTAAAGGCAATTGCCAGTGGTAGCGCAGCTTTACAACCTAGACTCGCACGTGTGTTCAATGCAGCCGGTGTACCAGTAATGGAAGGTTATGGTTTAACAGAAACCAGTCCAGTTGTTTCAGTTAACGACTTAAGAGATGGCGGCTTCAAAATAGGTACAGTAGGTAAACCGTTACCTGATACTGACGTTAAGATCGCGTCTGACGGTGAGATTATTATCAACGGCCCGCAGCGTATGTTGGGCTATTACAAAGACAAGGAAAAGACGGATGAAGCAATCGATGCAGATGGATATTTCCATACTGGTGATATAGGTGAGATTGATGCCGATGGATTCTTGAAGATTACAGATCGCAAAAAGGAAATGTTCAAAACCAGCGGTGGTAAGTACGTGGCACCTCAATTAATCGAGAATACCATGAAACAAAGCCGCTTTGTGGATCAAATCATGGTTATTGGTGAGGGAGAAAAAATGCCTGCAGCAATTATCCAACCTAACTTCGACTTTTTAGAGGATTGGGCAAAGCGCAAGGGAATTACATTTAAAGACCATAAAGATCTTATCGCAAACGAAACCGTAAAAGAGCGTTTCCAAAAAGAGGTCGATGAGCATAATGAAAAATTTGGTAAATGGGAACGCGTAAAAGTATTTGAGCTGACTCCAGAAGTATGGACGATAGAAGACGAACTTCTCACACCCACCATGAAACTAAAGCGTAGAAATATCAAAGAAAAATACATAGAACTTTACAACAAGATCTATAACGAAAAAATTTAAATTGCTTTATAAAAAACGTCCAGCTTCTGCTGGACGTTTTTTAGTTGGTGGCATTGAAAGATCAAGATCTTAAAAATATATTGAGCTTTCATAGCTTGACGTCTTCGCATTTCTTTGGCACGAACAGTTTTCCAGCCTGTCACTTTAAGATGTACCTTTGGGCGCAGCTGAAGCATAAGTTATGGTCCTATAACCAGTTAAAAAGAATTATTTGTACGCAATTGTAGATGTAGAAACTACCGGTGGTAAGTTTAACGAAGAAGGTATTACCGAAATAGCGATCTATAAATTTGATGGTCACGAGATCGTTGATCAATTTGCCAGTTTGATCAATCCGGAACAGCCCATCCAGCCTTTTGTAGTAAAGTTGACAGGTATCAGTAATGCCATGTTATCTAGGGCTCCAAAATTTTATGAAATAGCAAAACGTGTGATCCAAATTATGGATGGCACTACCCTAGTTGCGCACAATGCAAATTTTGACCATCGCATGCTACGGCTGGAATTTGAGCGATTGGGATATGAATTTGACATGCAGACCCTATGTACTGTCGAACTAGCTCAAAAATTGATGCCAGAACAGGAGAGTTTTAGTCTGGGTAAATTGGTACGCAATTTAGGAATCCCAATAACAGACAGACACCGCGCAACTGGCGATGCATTGGCGACGGTTAAGTTGTTCAAATTATTGCTCAATAAGGATGCGAGTAAGGATATCTTTCAGCAAAGTTTGAAATCATTTCCTAAATCTAATGTTGCCCCTAACCTCAAGAGCTTCATTGATAAAATGCCCTCTTCTACGGGTATGTATTATTTGTACAATGAGTCCGGAGAACTATTGCAAATAGGTCGTAGCCGTAACCTCAAAAAAACCATCACTCAGCTTTTTACAAGTGAGCGCAAGCGATCTATAGAATTAACGTCGCTGGTAAGGGAAGTGAAATTTGAAAAAACCGGAAGCGAGCTGGTTGCAGCTCTAAAGGAAAGTTTTGAGTTGCAGATCCGGACACCTAAATTTAACCGCAGGCCCAAAAAACGATTGTTTTCCCACGGTATTTATGGATCTAAAACTGAGGATGATTATATAAGATTCCATGTAAAGTCTACCGGTCGTGATACGGATTATTTGACTAGCTTCAGTAACTTGAAGTCGGCTAGATCATTTTTGGAAAGTATGCGGGTGAAATTTGAATTGTGTAGGACGTTTACGGATCAAAAAACAGAAAGCGAAAATGACTGCGGTGACGATCAACAATGCCGTGGAGCTTGCAAAAATAAAGAATCTGCCACGGATTATAACGAGCGTGCACAACAACTAATTGATGAGTATAGTTTTGCAGAAAAAAATCTAGTTATTATCGATCGTGGTCGTGAAACATCAGAACGCAGTATCGTTTGGGTGCAGAATGGGATTATAAAAGGCTACGGTTATGCAGATTTACAAATTCAATTTACCGACCCAAAAATTTTAAAAAACATCATTACTGAAATTCCAGAGAATCCTAATTACCGTCATCTCGTCCAGAGCCACTTGCGCCACAAGAGAGTCAACCGGATCATAGAAATTTAGCAGAGAATTTATTATAATTTCGCTTTCGCGAAAGCGAACTCTCCCGAATTGTCAGTTAATTAAAAACTCAACCATACCGATAACACAATGCAAGAATCCAACGGAACTCTATATTTAATACCGGTAACCCTAGGCGATATTGATCCTTGGAGAGTATTACCCGCAATGGTTGCAGACATTGTAGAACGAATAGACCATTATATCGTTGAAAATGAGAAAACGGCTAGACGGGCAATTAAATCGGTGGTTGATAAAAAGGATCAGTCCAGTCTTCAATTTTCGCTCATCAACAAATTCACTGAACCGTCAGAGATCCCAGCTTTTTTAAACCCATGTCTTCAAGGGATTTCGATGGGCTTGATGAGTGAGGCGGGCGTTCCTGGCGTGGCAGATCCTGGAGCAGATGTGGTGGCGATCGCACACGAGAAAGGGATCAAGGTCATTCCTATTGTAGGCCCTAGCAGTATTCTAATGGCTATGATGGCCAGCGGACTAAACGGGCAAAATTTTGCCTTTAACGGCTATTTACCGATTGATGCTAAGGATCGCAAGCGGAAGGTTCTAGAGTTGGAACAACGTTCTAAACAGGAACAACAAGCCCAACTCTTCATTGAAACGCCTTACCGCAATAATAAAATGTTGGAGGTATTGACCAACACGCTTCATCCAGACACGATGCTGTGTATCGCCTGTGATATTTCATTGCCAACGGAGTTTATTCGCACCCAACCAATGGCACAATGGAAAAAAAACAAGGAGGATTTCCATAAGAGACCTGCCATATTTATCATTCAGCAAAAAGAGGTACGCTTCTAAATTATTTCGAAAGATAGATGGCAAACGATAGCCTGCCTCTCTCCTCACCGGTAAAATAAGAAACGGCTCCTTTGACCAGTCCAGGAAATGAAAGCTCCAAACCACCGCCATAACCCGTATGGAAACTGCTGGATGTGTCTCTAGAGTCCCATACGCGTCCCGTGTCGAATCCGGCAAAAGGCACCACTCGTAAAGGTAGTAATCTGGTCTTGATAAGTCGCATATCATAGCGCAAATCGATACTTGCACTCATAGCATAATTGCCAGTAAATCGCTCCTGACGGTAACTGCGCAGACCACGATCAGCGCCCAAACGTGCCGCTTGATAAAAAAGAGGGTCATCCCCCATACGCAATTGCCCAGCTATCGCCGTCTTAATCACAAGTTTGCGTTGGTCATCCACTGCGTTCCAAAATGTTAACGATGGGTCTACCGTCACAAAATGCTCGCCATTTGCTAGATTGTCTGTGAATGCTGCATGATTTTCTAGCCACATTCCACGGGTTGGAAAACGAGGATTGTCTGTACTTTGAAATTGGTAGGTAAAGAAAAAATCAATATAATCATCTCTCTCTTTACTCACTTTGGTAACCACTGGAACGCTTGCATCGACCTCATATCCATAATAGTTACTTCCGATTTTAAAATTACTGCCATAATCGCCAGTTTTGTAAAAGTGGAAACCAGTCCATTGTTTCTGCAACCGCACACGGTTCACGTCATAATCGGTATCCTCACTAAAATTGCTATCATTCCCATACCCGAAGAAGTTTTGCGTATAGTTGTTTGTTGTAATACCAGCATCCAGCTGCAAATTCCAGTGTCCTATGACATTGGCCTTGACGGCATACCCTTCAAAAACAGCAGCTCGGTTTAACGACCTATAATCTACCTTCACACCATATTTCAATGAAAATGGATTACGCTGAAAGCCTACGGTTGATTTTTCAATACCCAACTGTGGTCTAAAGCCATCATCGGGATTATAGGAGAAATTCAAACTAAAAGTAGATTTCTCCTTTGGCTCCTTGTCATGGTCGTAGTGGTTGATGTCGTAATCATCGCGCAATATGATTTTTGCTTTTTTGCTGGTAAATTCATTGTCCTCACTGCGGTAGTCGTAAATGGAAACATTCTTTCCCTTTTTGAGATCATAAAAATCATCTCCCTTCCCACCCGCTATGACAATTGGTAATTTACTAGACCCTTCGCCGTCAACGATAAACTCATCGTCATCATCCAGTCCGTAGATCCAAACT
>JBBSPH010000164.1:0-6043 GCA_038258985.1 Flavobacteriales bacterium | reverse complement strand
CTATGTTTGCGCCTAACCGAAGGCTTGAACGTCGCCCAGAAGTCCTGGACACGTTAGAGAAACATGGGTTTGTCATCAACCACGTGATGGACTATACCAGCGCAGAGGACGAAGGAATATTTCTGGAAGGAACAGGAAGCCTGCTGCTGGACCGGGCAAATGAAAAGGCGTATTGCAGCATCTCTCCGCGAGCAGATGAAGAATTGTTTATAGAATTCTGCGAGGATTTTGTATACACGCCCGTCATCTTCACCGCTTATCAAACCGTGGGAGAAGCAAGATTGCCGATATACCACACGAATGTCATGATGGCGCTAGGAGAGGAATATGCGGTTGTATGCCTGGATTCCATCGATAGCAAGGCTGAAGTAAAACTTGTTCTCAAACACCTAAAAGAATCGGGTAAGGAGGTTATCAATATTACCGAGGCGCAGGTCGAGTCCTTTGCCGGTAATATGATTCAGGTAGTCAATGGTGAGGGAACCAAATACCTAGTGATGAGTCACCAAGCCTATGAATCACTGACCGAAGCACAGATCAAAAAATTGGAAAGATATAACGAGATTATCCATCCAGATATCAAGACGATTGAAACCCTAGGTGGCGGTAGCGTACGTTGTATGATGGCGGAGATATTTTTGCCGAGACAGGATTAAGTTGTCTTACATTGTGCAATCTCACATGGATGATTTAGAGTAACTTACGGGTCAAATGAATGAATCAAATAAAAAGTTCGTTAATTAACCTATAGATCATGTTGACAGAAAACAATCGCATATGGAAATTTGTGTCCCACTTGTTTCTTTCCATAGACCAATTGGGTAATGCGCTGGCTGGAGGTAATTCAGACAATACCATTTCTGCTCGGATAGGATTCTATAATCATCATTCGTCGCCTAAAAATGAAGTTTCGGGATATTGGAAATTTTTGGAATGGGTCATTGATACTACGTTTGAACCAGTGGATGGAAAAGGGCATTGTCACGAAGCTTACCACAATGATGCAGGAGAAATTTTTGACTCTGAGATTACAAGATTCTTTATTGTTATTGCTAGCGTCATAATTATAGTTAGTTGTGTGGTTATAGCGCTAGTACTATATCCTCTTGCCGGATTGGGAATCCTGAAGCAGAAGAAAATCGATAGATCCGTAAACCTAGCCACGCGATTTGATTATTGCAATCTCCAGTTAAAGAGTATACTGCAGGAATTGGATGAACATTCCATCAAGGATCTTGATCTCACTAATGCCAAAGTAAGTTTCGAAAGGCTTAAAGGTCGAGTCGATTATATTGAATCTGTTTTGGAATCTGGCACGATGCAATCCAGCATTTAGGTAGTCAATTTTCTTGATGCTACTTCCCAGTAGCAATATGCCTGATCATCCCAGCAAAAATAAAATAGTGGAACGGCAACATGCTGTACCAGTACAATCTCCCCCATAGTCCGAGTGGCCTAAAGGTGGCGGTTTGATGCACCACATTGTCTTTATCGATCTCAAACTCCAGCCATGCCTCGCCAGGCACGCGCATTTCGGCAAAAAGGAGCAAGCGTTTTTCTTGACGATCTGCCACCAGTACACGCCAGAAGTCCAATGAATCACCCGAATAGATCTTGTCTTGATTGGTACGACCGCGTCGCAATCCCACTCCGCCAAAAAGCTTATCGGTGTACCCTCGTATTTTCCATAGGAAATCGGCATAATAATAACCGTTTTTACCACCTATCGCCCAGATGCGGTTGAGCGCTTCTTCTGGATTTTCGGTAATATGGGTTTGTGCATCGCTCAAGCAACCAAACTTCGGTACTTGCTTAAATTTATTGATATTGTGCTTGAACCTCCCGCTCACCATACTGTCCTTCCAACTACTGGCCACGTTGTTTTGTTCAATTTTGGCGAAAGCCATATCCAGTGCCTCCTTATACGTATACAGTTCGATACCTAATTCATTAGCTAGCGAATTCTCCCGCGCAACCACCTCAACCGACATGCTGTTAACCAAGTTGCGGGCAAGCTTATAGGAAGTGCTCGTGACAAAATAAAGCCAGTAGGAACTCAGCTTGGGCGTCATGATGGGAACCGTTAGGATCGTAAGGTGCAGCTTCCGGTTTTCGGAATACTGCTGCATCATCTGTTTGTAGGTGAGAACGTTCTTACCACCTATGTCATAGGACTGGTTGTAGGATTGCTCACGGCCCAGGATTCCCATCAGGTAACTCATCACATTGCGTATGGCGATGGGATGGGTTTTGGTATTCACCCATTTGGGCGTGATCATTACCGGCAGTTTCTCACACAGGTCGCGTATGATCTCAAAGGAAGAACTACCGCTACCCACGATGATGCCTGCCCGTAAAACTGTTGTGGGAATTTTGCTTGCACTGAGGATGTCTTCAACACGCTTTCGCGAAAGCAAATGCTTACTCAATATCTCCTGATTGACGATACCTGATAAGTAGATGATCTGTTTGCAAGTGGTGTGTGCAAGTTGTGCCAAAAAATTCTGCGCACTTTCTTCTTCCAGTTTGTCAAAACTTTCCGTGCTGCTGGACATCGAGTGGATCAGATAATACGCAACATCAATATCTGCTGGAATTGGATTTACCTCTGGCAAGTCCAAAAAATCGATCTCAATAATTTGCACCTGGGAGCGCACTTCATCCGGCACCGATAAACGGTTTGCATTGCGCACCGCGCATACTACCTCGTGATCTTCCTTGAGCAATTCGTACAGCAAACGAACACCTATGTATCCGTTTGCACCTGTGAGCAATACCTTCATGTTCTAAAGATAGGTGCGGAATCCAAACAAATCAAATCCCAAATCCCAAAATTGTCAATTGCCAATTGCCGATTTTGTTTTGCTTCGCAAAACTTTATTGCCGATTTTAAAATTCCAAATTCCAAATTACCGATTGTGGTATTGTTTCACAAAACTGTATTGCCAATTCCCGATTCCAAAATAGCCAATTGTTGTTTTGCTCCTTCTCCTTCTCTCAGGTAGCAATCACAAAAGGTTAATACCGATGAGTTATAAGTCACTTACAAAGATGAGATTTTCTCAACTCTAGATTCATAAAACCTCATCGCAGCCCTCTCCAACGGAGAGGGAGTTTGATGGTAACTTTTTATAAAATTCTAGATGAATCAGAAATACTCAATTAAAAATCCGTTTTTTCTTAACTCTTAACTCTTAACTCTTAACTCTTAACTCTTTCAGAAACCGCTCGCCTATTATCATCTGTATTGCGGTCAATTAATTTGTTAAAAGGATCAATTCCTGCCTCTAATGGTTTTTCTTTGACGATGATCTTAAATTCATTGGCTATGCTGGTGACCTTGCGCTTTTCAAGGTATAGTACCTTAGGCTTACCACTCTTTTCTTCATTTTCTCCGAATATGCCTATTTCAATATAATCAGCTAGAGGTAAAGATTTGAGTGCTGTTTTGCGCTTTTCAGGAGTGTAGGTCAAGCTATCACGGCGGTTATCGCTGTAGCGCATTTTTCCTTTCCCAAAACTACGTCCTTTAGAAGCAAAACCATTGATGGTTACTTCATAGGTTCCATTCGCTAGCTTTTTATAGGTCGTGGCTTCCAACTTATTGTCATACAACGTGATGGTTTCAAACATATCCTTGATGATGTATTGAAGGCTATCTGGTGTTACCGCTTTGATATCGTTCACAAATTCCTTGGCCACGGGATAGGGTGCGCCTTGAAACTGGTGCTTTTGAAAAAATCGTTTGGCCACATCATTAAACTTCTTTTCACCTAGGTAATCGCTGACTGCATAAAGGATAAGCGACCCTTTCTGGTAGTGAATGTATTGCTGGTTCTCATTATACATCAACGGATTCTCTCCTATGGACTCTACGGTTCTACCCAGCAAATAGCCATCCATCGCATCCTTCAAAAACAGGCGCATTTGGTATTTTCCATAGGTTTTCTCCAGCACTTTGAGCGAGCTGTACTCTGACATACTTTCTGATAGGAGCGTGGCACCTTTGGCGTTTGCGCCTATCACTTGGTGTGCCCACCATTGGTGTGCCAGCTCGTGCGCTGTAACGCTAAATGGGTAATCCACGTTTTCGTTGGAATCATCTTCCACATCTGCAATAAAGCCGATGCCTTCACTAAAGGGTATGGTATTCGGGAATGCTTGTGCAAAACCGCCACCCGTGCGAGGAAACTCGATGATACGCGCCTGGCGGTGCTGGTATGGTGTATAATTGGCATTGTAATAATCCAACCCTTTCTTCATTCCCTCCATCATGCGGTTGATGTTATAATCATGTTCTGGATGGTAATACACTTCTAGCGCCACTCCTTTGTAATCATCTTTCAGAACTTTATAGCGACCACTTAGGAATGCGTAAAAGTTGATCATTTTAGAATCCATTTTATAATGGAAATACCTGCGTCCGTCCTTTTCCCATTCTTTGGTCAAATAACCGGGAGCAATGGCAATCTGGTCTGGCGATGTACTTACCGTTGCCTCAAAGTCAATCCAGTGGGCGTTAGGTCCTAGGTAGTTCCTGTCTTGAGCGCCGGGAGCGTCTTGGGATGGTAACCTGTCTTTTGGCGGCAGGTCATATTTCAACCGCACCTGGGTATCCCGAATTTCGTATTGATCGTTGTAGCCTATGGCAGGGAAAATCCCGTTATTAATGAATGTTCCGTTTTCTAGAACCGGTGAATTATTGTCCAGTAAGGTATTCGGTTTGTTTTCTGTGGTGAATGAAAATTGTAGCGTGTCGCCAGGCATCAATGGCTTTGCAAATTTGTACATGCGGTAGCCATACTTTTCATTATCATAAACGACATCAGATTTTCTATCTAGATTGATGGAAGTCGGCTGATTCTTATTGTCGGGAATGTTGACGTGCAGCGTGTCAATGGCAACCGTCGTCTGGTTCACCATCGTGTAGGTCGCTCCAGCCTTGAAATCCCTAGTTTCTGGAAAAATGTCCATAAACGTATTGATCGCTACGGTAATCGGTTGCGCCGCACCAGCGTATTTACCTAGATCTTTTTCATAATTGACCAGCAATTCTTCCTGCTCCTTCCCACTCAATTGCTCTTCATCCACATTGTTGAGGTACCATAAATAGCTTCCTATGCCCAGGAATACCACCAGTGAACCTACGATGATTGCGGTGGCGGCTGTTGTTGTTCTCGCTTTCGCGAAAGCGAACCGCTCCATCATACTGCTACCCATCCCACGTCTGTAAAACAACACGGCAATGGCAAACAAGGCAATGCCGAACGCGATCCAATACAACCGGTAAGTATAGAACGACGGCAGCGAAAACCCGTAACCATTCATGTCACTGGGCGATGGCTCACCGCCGCCTTGGTTAAAGATAAATTGACCCTGATCGATGCCTATCGCACTGAATAATAGCGGGATACCAACCGAAAAAACCAGCAGGAACAATAGTCCCAGCCATTTGTTTTTGATCAAGGTGTGAATCAATATGGTCAATAAAATCCAGGGAATAAAATTCCAGGATTTGATGATATACAGGTCAAAAAGATACAGCGGCAGTTCAAAATCATAGAAGCCATTATAGCTCTGGATAATGATTCCACTTACCATAAGAATGGCAAGTAGTGTCAACATCATTAAGAATAGCGCGATAAATTTTGACACAAGTACCGTCCAGTTTCTGGTAGGCGTTGCATCAATCATCTGCTTGATGTGCGCATCATTTGCTCGATCCATGATCAACCCACCGTACAGGAAAATCAGTAAGTAGGTAAATAAATTAAAGAGTAGACTGGCAACGCTTAGCATCAACCAAGTCTTGGGTAGGATTCCCGTACCGAAGATCTCTCCAGATACCGCCATGGATAGCAGCGTGAAAGCAAAGGCAATAACCACGATAATGATAAACGGCCAACCGGTAATGATGTACTTGAGATCAGATTTGGCGAGTACCCAAGATGTTTTGAGTTGGCCCAAAAACGTAAAGTCACTTGTTACCTTAGGCATCACAATCGACTGTATAGTACCGAAATTGCGCTTCACCGCACGCTCT